>NZ_JBQCGW010000068.1:0-10247 GCF_051955275.1 Pseudobacter sp.
CCCGGGTGCAGCGCCGGGCGTCCCCGCTTTTCAAAATTTTTGGCTCGCACCTGGCGCGCGGCTTGGCGCGGGGCGGCGCGTATTAAACCCCCAGCGCGGGTGCCGCCAGCGACTGGTCACACCCCGGAATAAAAAGGGGCAGACTTTTACAAGCCTGCCCCGTAACAATTTAATAAGTTCTTAATTTATTTAAGATCACTACGGATCTTCTCGAGGTTTTCCTGCAATGCTTTATTATTATTCTTTTTAGCTTTTTCGATCAGTCCATCCATGATCTTCACGCCTTCTTTTTTCTTACCCAGTTTGGCTAAGAGCCGGGCTTCCGTGAAATGATATTTCACGGACTCAGGCGTCAGCAATACTGCTCTCCTGTTCCAGTCGTATGCCTGCTTCAGCCATTGTTTTTTCACGCTTGCCTTTGTAGTGGCAAAGCCTTCAGCAGCACTGTTCAGGTTAATGGCCGCATCCATGGCAAACTTGCCGGATGCAGAATACTTCATGGATTGGAAGTAGTCGTTCTTTGTGCTGTCCTTCGATCCATCAAGATAGGGTTTCATGAACCTGGCCAGTTCTCTGGCATCACGTGCTCTGATGGAATCCACCGGCATATTCCAGGTCTCAGCCACAAATTTATCTGCCTGAGGTTTGAGGCTGTCTATCTTTCCTGCGGCAGCATAGTAACTCATGTCCATTCTGGAGATGGCATTCACATTATGCATAGCGGTTTCACCTCCCAATTGTTTCAGGTATTCCCTGTAAAGCAGGTATTCTTCCCATTCTGCTGCCTGCACGGCCTTACTTGCGCTCATGCTCAGCTGGCTATAGAGCTGGTCATACAGAGTGGATCCGAAAGCATTCCGGATATTCGATTCGCGGCTGATCCTGCTCAGTTCCTGCACATCGGTGAGCAGCCAGTTCATGATGGCGGGATTGTTGATACCCAGTCCGCGGAGGAAAAGTTTCTTTATTTCCGGTGATGCTTTTTCAGCATTAGTGAGCAGCGGGAAATATTCGTCGAGCGCTTTGGCAGGTGATAATTCCAGGTCGATCAGCTTCTGCGCATAGGCATGCAGGAATGCTTTGTCCCAGACGCCGCTTTCGTATTTCTGCGTCATCTTGCCAATGGAGTTCGGATCATTGGCCGAACTGATAGCGATATCTGCATTCTTATTGAACTTATCCGCTTCAAAATACCCGATACCACGATGGATCAGGTCGCCATCACTGTTGAGGTACAGATAGGTGGGGAAACCCTGTACACTGAATTGCTTCGCCAGTTCAGGCCCCTCTCCTTTCTCCGCATCCAGTTTATAATTGATAAAGCCGGGATTGTATTTGTCGCCCACTTCCTTCAAAGGGAAAACCAGCGCCACCATTTTTTTACAGGGACCGCACCAGTCGGTGTACACATCCACAAAAATGAGTTTGTTGGTCCTTTTGGCTTCGGCCTTCAGTTCGGCCCAGCTTCCATGGAAGAACTGCAGTCCCTTATCCTGCGCAACCAGTCCGGGTGCGCAGCATACCGTAATCAATACTAATGTCAGCAAACGTTTCATAGCTTCTTTATTTACCGGGGGTTTTGTTTCATGCCTGTCTGGTTGATCACGCTCTGCGGAATCGGATAAGCATAACGGAGATCATTGGGAGGCAAGGTATACGTGGTACCTGCGATCACCCTGGTGAGGGTAATGGCAAAGCGCGGGTCTTTGTTGAGGCGCTTCAGGTCTGTCCAGCGCAGGTTCCTGCCTGCGAGTTCCTTCCTTCTTTCATCCAGTATCTTCCGCAGCACCGTTTCCGGGTCAGCAGCATCGAAAGGTATGAAAGTATTGTCGATTCTTTTGATCAGCAGGTCATTCAGGTATTTAAGGGCCGGAACCAGCTGGTTCTTCCGCGCGTAACATTCCGCCACGGTGAGGTATAATTCATCATTGGCAAGGCCTGTGAAATATCCGTAGTCCACGTAACTGGCATTTCTTTCCACGTTCAGTACACCATTACTGGTAGTAGCCGTGAAGTATAGTTTCTTACGGTAATCATTATCCGAATACATATTGTACAGCGCCGGGTTGAAAGAAGGCAGGAAGAAATAAGGCACATCATAACTGCCTGCATCGTAATACAACATTTCCACATTGAATTTCGGGAAGACCGGAAACCCTGCAGGGCTCACGGTTTTATAGTCCAGCAGTTTGTTGTTGATGGCAAGCGCTTTCAATGCATAGTCCAGCGCCAGTTCAAAATTACCTGCACTGAGAAAGAGCCGCGACAACAACGCATAGGCAGCAGGCTTCACGGGCCTTGTTTTGAATTCCGTGGCATCCGGCATCAGTTCCGCCGCTTCTTTGAGATCCTTGATGATCTGGTCATAGCTTTCCTGCAAGCTGCTTCTCTGTGATCTCACAAACACATCCGAGCTCAACCGGATAGCGGCTCCCAGCGTGGTACCCGCCTTTGCGGAATCCCAGGGAGCACAGAATACCTGCGTAACGTTGTACATGGCATGCGCGCGCATGAAGAGCGCCTCTCCTTTGATGGTATTGCGTTCTGTGGGAGTGCCTGTATTGGTTTCGTTCAAACCTTCCAGCACCAGGTTGGCTACATATGTCCGCTGGTAACTGTTGTTCCACTCTTTGATCTGATCATCCGGTGCAAATACTTCTTTGGCCCAGATGAAACTGTTACGTGCATAGTTGGTGCTGAGACTGAGATATTCGGCATCGGTGAGAAAAAGATTATCACTGGCCAGTTCAGCGAGGTGACCACTGTAATTGAGGTCGTTGTTATTATCCAGCAATTGCCTGAAATCCTCTGTAGTATTGGGAATGATGCGACCTTTAGGCACTACGTCCAGGTACTTTTTGCAACCCGCCGCGCTGGCCAGTAATGCAGCGGTCATCCACATATATTTGAAACGTTTCATGTTTTTTTGGTTTTATAGTTCAACTTTAAACCCGGCCGTTACAGTGAATGGCACCGGCAGGAAGGTGGAATAAGTGAGCGGCACATAATCAGGATCGATGCCGGCCTTGTTGGCTTTCCAGAGCAATCCCAGGTTTTCCATATAAACGTATACCTGCATGGACCTGAAGAAATATTTCTTCCTGCCTGCAAACAGGTCATAGGAAATATTCACATCCCTCAAACGGATATGAGAAGCATTTTCCACCAGCCTGTCTGAGTACAGCCAGGCCTGATCCCGGTACTGGTCTGTATTGGTAAGCCCGGGATATTTCGGTACATCCGTGATCTTTTCATCACCCGGCTTCTGCCAGCGAAGTCCATAATCGGCATGACCCAGAATACGACTGTCAGTACCATTCAGTCCGCCGTAGTTGATGGAGTTCTTCCTGAAATAATGACCGAACTTATAAGTGATAGTACCGCTAAGGGTGAAATTCTTCCAGGAGAAAGTGTTGGTCCAGCCACCGAAGAATGTCGGCCGTGCAGGACCGTTATATACCAGCTTGTCTGCAGGCAGGCTGTTCAGAATTTCGGGGATACTGCCAGGCTTGTCATCAGCTCCATAGAGTTGCGGATTGCCTTGCTCATCCAAACCCGCATAGCGGAAACTGTAGATGCCGTACACAGGTTTCCCGATCATGGGAATGATCCTTCTGTCGGCCAGCATGAAACGGCTGGTGCCATTATCAAATGCATTGGAAGATGGTATGATGGCGATGTCCGTGATCTTGTCCGTAGCATGGCTTACCAGTAACCTGGTCTGCCATTGCAGGGTGCGGCCCGCTGTGGCATTCAGTTCCAGGTCAACGCCACTGCCTTTCATGGTGGCGATATTGGCGCGCATTGTGGGAAAGCCACTGGTGGGGTCCAGGAAGAGATCACCCAACAGATCACGACCTCCCTTGCGGAAATATTCCGCACTGATGCTCACAGCGCTGTTCCACAAACTTACTTCTGCGCCCAGGTTGAGCTGGCTCACTTTCTCCCACTGCAATAAAGGATTGGCGGGGTTGGTGATGTATTGCGTTGGAAGTCCTGTAAGGAAGAAGTCCAGCAGGCTGCTGGCCACCGGGTAAGCGGTCAGGCTTTTATCGATATTTCCATTGAAGCCGTACGTAGCGCGCAGCTTGAGCCTGTTCACGATGCTGGAATGGAAAAAAGGCTCACGGCTGATGGTCCAGGCAGCACCGGTTGACCAGAGCGGCACGTTCCTGTCTTTACGGTTCACGCCAAACAGGTTCGACTGATCGATACGTCCGCTCGCCGATAAAGTATACCGGCCCAGATAAGTGTAAGCACCATTACCATACCAGCTCACGTAACGGTCCACACTATACGAAAACGAATTGTTCATGGGAATTCTCGCCGTCTGTCCTGTCGGGAAGGTCCTGAAAGAACTGGTACCGTTCACATTGGCGTAATTGAGGGTACGGTCGTTATAGCCGTAATATTTATCGGTCCTCGAATCCACTTTGGAATCCCTGATCTCCATACCACCCACTGCTGTGAGAGAATGGCGGTTATCCTGCCAATCTTTATTGTAATCCACCTGCCCCCTGAAGGAATGAGCAGTGATCTGGTTCACTCCCAGGTCCAGGATATCTGCATTGGGCACATTGCGTGTGAGCGTGCTGTCAGCCGCAAAAAGCGTATACCTGTTGATCACATCCCTGGTGGAATAGAGAGAGGTGGGTTGATAGTTACGCAGGTTGCCGGTAGTTTTTTCATACTGGTATTTCAGGTCAACACGCAATGAAGGCAGGATCTTGTATTCAAACCCGCTGGCCAGTCTTGTCATCTGTGACTTCAGGGTATTGTCGCGCAGGTTGATCTCTTCGGCCGGTCTGAATGCCCAGTCCAGGAAACCTTTTTTCTTCAGGTACTCATTGTAATCACCCGTTACATTCCTGTGAATGGAAACAGGGTTTCCATCTTTATCAACCAGTCGCTGGTAGGGAAAGTAGGCATACCGGCCATTGATGTAACTGTTCAGGCCGTTGCGGGAATCACCCTGGAAACCTTCGAGGCCTACGCCATTGTTCTCGCGGTTATCCCAGGCGGAGTTGAAAGCCACATTGAAAGTGAGTTTCGGCGTGATGCGGATGGAATTGTCGGACCTCACGGTGATGCGGTCGGAGCTGTTGCCGCGCACCTGGCTGAGATCTTTATCGTAACCTGCTGAAAAAGCATAACGGATATATTCAGAGCCGCCGGTAACGCTGAGCACCTGCTGGCTGCGGAAGCCGTTGCGGTACAGCACATCTTCGGATTGCTGCCTGGCGTCCACGGTCTTCAGGTCGTTCAGCATGCTGGTAGCCTGATCGCCGGAGATCAGACCGTTCTTGCGGTCCATCATGATCTGGGTAGCATCAGAAAGTGGCCTTCTCCTGTGCGCGGCGGTATTGAAATAAGTATCGTAACGGCCGCCATCGAACCATTGTTGTTCCAGATCAACATAGTCAGAAACAGACATCAGTGGAAGATAGAAAAGATCGGGTTTCTTTGCCCAGGTGAACTGGTTGCGGACCTCTACCGAGGGTCGCTGGTTGAATTTTCCTTTTTTGGTGGTGATCACAATCACACCGTTGCCGGCCCTGGTTCCCCAGATGGAGGCTGCGGCTGCATCTTTCAGCAGGGTGACATTCTGAACATCGTTGGGGTTGATGCTGTTGATATCGCCTTCAATGGGGAAGCCATCCACCACTATCAGGGGCTTATCATTGGCATAGATGGTGCTTCTGCCTCGTACCACCAGTTTGGGTTGTGCATCATAACTGTTACGGACAAACGAAAGCCCGCTTGCATACCCTTCCAGTTTGCTGATGATATCGGACACGGGGCGCCTGTCGAGCTGCTTTGCATCCACGGTACTGAAACTTCCGGTGGATCTTTCTTTCGGGAGCGCCTGGTAGCCCGTGTTCACCACTACCACATCTTCCTGGCGGATGCTGATGTTCACACGGATGGTGAGCTCGGTTCTGCCCTGCACGGCCACTTCGCGGGTTTCGATATTGATGCCGCTCACGATCAGCACGGCATTATCGGGAACGCTTTTGAGCGAGAAATAACCATTGGCATCTGTGCTGGTGCCATTCTTTCCACCCTTTACCTGGATGGAGATACCGGGCAATGCCATTCCGGAACTGTCCACTACCCTTCCGGAAAGATCAGCCGGTGGTTCTTCTTCAAAAAGTGAGATATTCCTGCGTTGTTTCACCACCACTACCCTGTCTGATTCAATGATGGTGTATTGCAGCGGCTGGTCTTTGAAACAGAGCAGCAGGGCTTCATCCAGCGACACATCTTGCACATTCAAGGTTACGGGTCTGGCACGTTCCATTGCGCCACTGCTGAATGTAAAAGTGTAGCCAGTCTGGCGGTACAGCTCTTTGAATACTTCCGCCAGTGGAATATTCTTTTTTGTGATACTCACGCGCTGGGCCTCCGAAGAGATGGCCGAGGCTTGTAATACCATCAGTAACAGGATCGCAGAAAGTTTCATAACTCGCACCAGTTTTGGTTTCCACACCGCACCCATGTACGGGGTAGTCAGCTTAAAATGCATAACTTTGAGTTTAGACCGCCTTTGCTTTGCAAAGACGGTGAGTTTGGGTTAATTAATAAACAGTCTCGCAGATTGTATTATCATCGTTAATTCAGACTATTCACCGGAGCACCGTTCCCGCGGTCTCCGGTTTTCATTTGAAGCAACTATTTACAAGAAAATTATTGTGTCACCGGTTTTACCGTGATAGTATTCCCTTCGATTCTGAATGTCACTTCATCTGTCAGCTCCAGTGTGCGGAGCAGTTTGGATAGAGGTATATTGCGGCGAAGCGTGGAGGTGAAGCGGCCTTTGACCGGACCGGCGAAAACAACTTTCACCTGGTACCAGCGTTCCACTTCGCGCATGATCTCCGGCAGCGGTCGGTTATTGAACAGGAAAAGGCCGTTCTTCCAGGCCATCACTTCTTCGATGCCGGCCTCAGTAAGGTTTACCTGATCGTTGTTATCTAGAATAGCCTGTTGACCAGGTTTCAGAATCTGTCCATTGATCTTCACACTACCATTCAGCAAGGTGGTACGCAGAGGGTCTCCTGCATAAGCGTTCACATTGAAACGGGTGCCCAGCACCTGTATGTTGGCAGTTCCTGACCTCACGCGGAAAGGCTGGGCGGCATTCTTCGCCACTTCAAAATATCCTTCGCCCTGCAATTCCACAACGCGCTCTGCACCTTTGAAGGCAGTGGGATAACGAAGAGAGGAGGATGCATTCAGCCAGACCTTCGTACCATCCGCCAGTTCAAGCAGGTATTGACTTCCGTAAGAAGTGGAAACAGTATTGTAAACGATTTTGTCAGAGGAAGGCTGAAGATTGTAGCTGAGCAGGCTGCCATTCTTTACTATTCCGGCTCCTCCTTCCGTGGTGAGGGCGCCATCGGGAGATCCTTCCAGATCGATCTGCTGACCGTTCCCTAAGGTGAGGGTGACTGAAGATTTCGCAGGATCGATATCACCCTTTGCGATAGTGATCTCAGTTTGGTTAGCTGGAGCGTGCTTTGTGTTCCACCACCAGGCGGTTCCGCCAATAATGAGCAGCACTGCCGCGGCAGCTGCAAAACGCAGGAGCCTGCGTAAAGGGGCAGAACGTTTTTGTAAAGCATCTGCATCCATATGTTGTTGCAGGAATTCATGGAGACTGGTCTGCAACTCCGTATTATCAGCCGCTTCATAGCGGTCATCCATAAAACTGGCTTGCAGCAAAGCCTGTAATTCTTCCTGTGCGGAAACATTATCCAGCATCCCGGCCAGTTCCTTTTTTTCAGCCTCGCTGAGGCTGCCGGTTACATACTTGTCGAGCAATTCGCTGAGTGGTGAGCCTTGCATATCAATAAAGACGCAGCTCGTATCAAGGGGGGATTAACCGGTTTAAAAATAAATTTTCAGCGGTCGAGGAAAATGAAAGCTATCAGGATGGGCGCGATATCCGTGTATTGCCGGAGATGCTCCCTGAGCGCATTGAGGGCAAGCACAATATGTTGTTTTACCGTATTTCGGGCGATGCCGAGTTGCTGTGCAATTTCTTCATGGGTCATTCCCTGTATGCGGCTCATACGGAACACCTGTTGCCGCATGGGTGGCAGAGCGTCGATGCCCTTGTTGATCCAGCCCATTACTTCTTTGTAATGCAATTGCCGGTCAGGTTGCAACAGATCTTCCGGCAAATCAAAATCTTCATCCAGCGAGGTTTCCCGCAGTTTCCTGCGGATGGCGGAAATGATCTGGTTCCTGCTTACAATAAAGAGATAACTTTTGAAATGTTCAATACCAGTCAACTGCGTCCTTTGCTGCCAGATCTTTACAAACACATCCTGGGTGAGCTCCTGCGCATTGCGGGGTGATTTCATGTAAGACATGGCATGGCCATATACCTTCTTCCAGTATGTATCCACCAGGCGGTGGAAGGCAGCCGCATCTCCGGCAGCGATCAGTTGCAGTACCTTTTTTTCGTCGTATGGAGCTTGTGAATTCAGTCAGCGGGCGAATTGATCCGCGATAAAAATAAAGAAATCAAATCATTTCGCATGGGCAGCCGGTACTTGCAGGAAGTCTTCAACTGGGGAGAATACACCCCATTCCGGGTAATCGAACACCATGAAAATCAGTACCAAACCCCTGATGATAAAAAAAAAATAAAAAGAATTGCATCATTCGTGCAGTCCAATAAGTTATGGCTCGATTTTTACCTTAGGTTTGTCAAAAACAACGTTAGTGGCAGCACCCAGGAACTACGATGCAACATTTTGTGGCAAACTCCCTATACATCAAACAAATTCCATTCAACCGCACGGTGTGCTTTTATTGCTTGACCGGTCCTTTGAAAAAATCATCCAGGTAAGTGAAAATATTTCCGGACTGGTGAATCTGGGGCACCGTGAAGTAGCCGGCGCAAAGGCCCTGAATATCTTCACACAGGAGGCTGTCGATCTGATCAGGCAGGCAGTAAAGGACACTATCGATGGCAAACTGCCTTTGGTATTACCAATCCTTGTGAATGGAGTGGCAGAAAAGGTCTTCTGCCTGATCCATGTAGTGGAAGAAGGATTTGTTATTGAAGCAGAGCTCAGAAAATTTTACTCCAATCCTCCACAGTCATTCCTGGATATTTACCAGCGGATCAAATATATTTCGCAATATATAAATCTTGCCGACAGCCTGCAGGAAGTCTGTGAGGTCACGGTCCGGGAAATGAAAAAATGGACGGGCTTCGACAAGATCATGATCTACCGTTTTGATGAGAACTGGAACGGGACTGTGCTGGCCGAAGAAGCGGAAGAAGGCATGGAACTTTACATGGGGCTTACTTTCCCGGCTTCCGATATTCCCAAACCTGCGCGGGAAATGTATCTCAAGAATGCATACAGGCTTATTCCCAACCGGGAATACGAGCCAGTAAAGATCTATCCCCTGCTCAACCCGGTCAGCAATAGTTTTACCAACCTGCTCAATGCAGACCTGCGCAGTGTGGCGTCCGTGCATATAGAATACCTGAAGAACATGCAGGTGAAAGCCAGCATGAGTGCCAGGATCCAATACCAGGGCAAGCTGTGGGGACTGATCGCCTGCCATCACCGGGAGGCTAAATATCTTTCCTTTGAAGAATGTTCCGTAGTGGAAATGATCTCCAATATGCTTTCGCAGAAGATCACTTCTCTGCAGAACGAAGAAACAGTATCCCTTAAGCAAGAGCTCACCAGGCAGTTTGCAGACATCGTTGAAAAAATCGCCGTCACAAACAGCATCGTGGAAGCCTTTGCCGACAATGCTGCACTGCTCACGTCCTTTCTCCGTGCGGAAGGCATCGCCCTCAGTTGGGAAGGGCAAATTGAAACAGATGGAATAACACCTTCCGAAGGGGATATCGAGGTGCTGGTATACTGGCTTCGTCAGAAAGCCAGGCAACAGACCTACCATGAACACCAGCTGCCAGCCGTGTTTGAAGAGAGCCATACTTTTGCAGACAAAGCCAGTGGTATTATTGCATTGCCGGTTCAACCGGACCGAGGCAATTACCTGATCGCATTCAGACCGGAGCTGATCAAAACGATTTCATGGGGTGGCAACCCGGATGATGCGGTTCAGTTTGAACCCAACTCAACAGTGTACCATCCCCGCCACTCCTTCAAGGTATGGCAGCAGACCGTACATCACACGGCACAAAATTGGCATCCCGAAGAAATAGCGGCAGCTGAGCGGCTCAGGAATTTCCTGGTACAGCATACGCT
>NZ_JBQCGW010000069.1:0-7324 GCF_051955275.1 Pseudobacter sp.
ACCACCAGCGACAGGTATTTTCCCAAAATGATCTGGAAATTGGTAAGTGGACTGGAATACAATAGTTTGATGGAGCCACTTGCGTATTCCCTGCTCATGATGCCCATAGTGAGCAGCGGTATATAGAGGTAGAGATAGTTCTGAATACCCGTGAACAAACCGCTGAACCCTGCAAAAGTATACAGGGTTACGCCGGGTATGGGGTAGTTCAGCAGTTGTACTTTTACCCATTGATCGAAAGTGGGCACAAATACGAGGGCTGACTGAAACGAAAATATGATCAGGATGAGCCATGCAATGGGTGAATAAAAAATTTTCTGCAGTTCTGTAAGTGCTATATTCAGAATTGTTTTCATCCGGGTATTATTTTTTCTTTTTGGAGAGTGCGGCAAATATGGTGTCGAGCGAGTTTTTTTCCAGGTTGATCTCCATCAGTTCCCACTGTTTCTGCACGCTGGCTGCAATGATCCTCCGGGTTACATCCTGTACGTCTGTAAAACCTATCCGGTAACGGTTTCCTGATAATAGTTCCACATTGCTCACACCTTCTATCTTTTCTATTTCCTGTATCGGCGGAGCAGCCAGTAGGGTAGTGATCAAAGAGTTCGGCATGATGTAATTATCGAATTCATCCAGTGCGCCGGAAAAGACCACCTGACCTTCATTGATCATCCAGATAGAATCGCAGAGTGCCTGCACTTCCTGAAGAATATGGGTGGAAAGTACAACGGTCCGCTCTTCCGCTATTTCCCTGATGAGGTTTCTTACCTCCAGTATCTGGTTGGGATCAAGTCCGTTTGTGGGCTCATCCAGCACAACGAAGTCGGGTTTATGGATAATGGCCTGAGCGAGGCCTACCCGTTGTTGATATCCGCCTGACAGGTTCCTGATAAGCCTTTTGCTGAAATGAGCTACGCCGCATTTGGTCATGGCTTCGCTGATGGCACCTTTTATAGTTGAATTTTCCATCAACCTTATACTGGCACAGTGACGCAGGTACTCCTCCACGGTAAGATCAGAATGAAGCGGTGGTTGCTGTGGCAGGAAACCGATATGTTTTTTTGCACTTACGGGATCTTTGCGCAGGTCAACACCTTTTATAAAAACATTTCCCTGTGTTTGTTTGATTACCCCGCAAATGATGTTCATGATGGTGGATTTACCGGCGCCATTAGATCCCAGCAATCCATAAATCCCGTTGCGGGTCAGTTCAAAACTGATATCCCTGATGGCCCATTGTACACTATAGCGATGCGAAAGGCCTTCCACTTTTACAATGGATGCACTCATTGGTAATATTTGGTTTAGTGAAGTAGTGTATACAGTGCAGTTGCGCGTTGATGCACTATATACGCATATAGGTTTACGTTAGTGATTACCCGGGTATTGTTGGAAATTCCTGTATATGACGAAGACTTACCGGATTGGTATTATGGGAAAGTTGTTAATTCTCGAAAAAAGTGAAAAGAAGCCTGTTCTTTGCAAAATGCAGGTGGTAGCTCAGGGTTATTACGAAGTCTTCTTAGAACGCTCCTCAAAATATGTATAGATCAGAATAGCGGTATTTCCCAGGAGAAACGACAACAACGAAGGCACGAAATCCCTGCTTGCATGGATATGCGCAATCGTTCCGCCACTCACCGTCTGGTGATTGATATAGCTTATGGATACCATATAGGCGATATACCCGCAGATAGTAGCCAGGAGATATGACTTCAGCATCCCCATTTTGAACAGTTTGCTGAAAATCAGGAGAAAGGCGATGAGGAAAATGAACCCCACGAAATGCAGTAATATGAATATGTTGAACCAGCTGGTATCATTCCAGGTGAACTTAAGGCCGATATAGGTAAGCCCTGCACAAAGCACGAAAGCGTAGGCGATTTTCTTGAAAATGCTCATAATAGGGTGTAAGATAAGGGAAAAGAAAAGAGGTTGCATCCTTTTGGATACAACCTCTTATAAGCAATTAGCGCTGTGTTATTCGTGAATGGCCACAATCGGAATATGGCTATGGTAAGCCAGCTTCTTGGTATGGCTGGTTTTGAACAGTCCGCTCAGGAAGCTGTTGCGCTTCGGTACGATAATGATCGCATCGATGGCGCGGTCGAGCGAGAACTGGCTGATAGCCTCCTGAAAATCATATTGACGGATAAAATAGAACTCAGGGTTGTATCCGGCAAACATTTTTTCCAGTTTTGCCCTTTCAGCCTTGTATTCGTCGGTAATATCCACATAATGCTCACTGTCTACGTTCACCACGTGCAGGGAAGCATTGAAGATCTTCAGTACACCCTTGATAGCGGCTATCGGGGTGGTGGTTTCCACTTCTTTCAGGTCAGAAGCTAAGGCGATATTCCTGATCGGATGGTAAGTGGCATCCGGAGGAATGATCATTACCGGGCAAATGCCCTTGTCAACCAGGTTGAGCGTGTTGCTTCCCATGAAGATCTGCTCCAGACGGGTAGCGCCGGTGATGCCCATGAGCACCAGGTCGATACCATGATGTCTTACGTATCGGTCAAGGCTGTCCACCAATGATGAACCGCCCTCTAATACAATTTCAATTTTAGCAGAAGGAGCCAGCGTCAGCAATTCGTCCTTCAGGTTGTGAAGTGCTTCCGTAAGCACAATGATCCGGTCATTTTCAGTCTCCGTCAGCAAAGAACCATCTGATCCCGCAGCTACTACGTCATGCAGGTTATACAAGATAATTGTGGCGTCCTTCTCATTGGATACGGCCTGAACGGCAAACCTGGCAGCGTTTTTCGATGTGTCAGAAAAATCCGTTGGTACGAGGAATTTTTTCATTATTCAGTTGGTTTTTTTTGAAAGATACAGAAACAGAATTAAAAAACTACCTGCTTTTTGAACGAAAAACTATGATTTGCAGTATTCAATGAATGCCAATAAATAAAATCCCTAATTTTAAACGCACCAATTCCGATCCAAATTAGTTATATGAAAAAAATCACTATTGCGTTTGCGCTGCTGGCCTCCTCCTTCATGGCTGCAGCACAATCTGTACCCGCCATTATCCCGCAGCCCGTTTCGCTGAACCTGCGTACCGGTAACTACCAGCTCAATGCACAGAGCCGTATCGAAGCCACCGGAAAAGAAGCTTTCCGCGTTGCTGAAATGCTGGCTGCCAAACTCAGACTGGTAACCGGGTATGGATTGCCTGTTGCCAACGGGCTCACCAAAACCATCAAGACCAACCTCATTTCCCTGGAGCTGAACACGAAGGCCAATGCTGTCATCGGAAAAGAAGGGTATACCATGGAGGTGAATGAAAAAGGCGTATTTATCAAAGCCAATCAGCCTGCCGGGCTCTTTTATGGTGTGCAGACCCTCATACAGCTCCTTCCGAAAGAGATCGAAGGAAAATCCATCGTGAAGAAGGCCAGCTGGTCCCTGCCTTCGCTCAGCATCACTGATCAGCCACGTTTCGGATGGCGTGGACTGATGCTGGATGTAAGCCGTCACTTCTTCACAAAAGCGGAAGTGAAGGAATTCATCGATAATATGTCCAAATATAAATACAACCTGCTGCATTGGCATCTTACAGACGACCAGGGCTGGAGGATTGAAATAAAGTCATTGCCCAAACTCACATCCGTAGGCGCCTGGCGTGTAAACAAGACCGGTACTTTCGGCACCTTCTCTCAGCCCACTCCGGAGGAACCTAAAACTTACGGCGGTTTCTACACGCATGAGGATATCAAAGAAGTGATCGAGTATGCGGCTGAACGTTATGTCAACATCCTTCCTGAAGTGGATGTGCCGGGCCATAGCAGTGCAGCCATTGCTTCTTACCCTGAACTGGCCAGCATTCCCGGCGACTTCCGCGTGAATTCCGGAGAGAAGCTGATGAACTGGTTAGGAGGTGGAAAGTTCACAGCCGTGAAAGACAATAGTCTTTGTCCTGCCAAAGAATTCACCTATGAATTCCTCGATAAAGTATTCACTGAAGTAGCTGCCCTTTTTCCCTTTGAATATATCCATATGGGTGGTGATGAGTGCGCCAAGAATTTCTGGGAGCAGAGCGAAGAAGTGAAACAACTGATGCTGAAAGAAAAGCTGAAGGACATGCACGAGGTGCAGTCGTATTTTGTAAAACGTGTCAGCAAGATCATTGCTGCAAAGAACAAGAAGATGATCGGCTGGGATGAGATCCTGGAAGGCGGACTGGCGCCTAACGCCGCAGTGATGAGCTGGCGTGGTGTGAAAGGTGGACTGGAAGCCATCAAGGAAGGACATGAAGTGGTGATGAGCCCCAATACAAATGCTTATATCGATTTCATGCAGGGCGATGCCAGCATAGAGCCTCCGGTATACAGTACTTTAAGATTGAAGACCACTTATGAATTTGAACCGGTTCCTGCCGGTGCAGACCCTAAGCTGGTGAAAGGCGGCCAGGCCAATCTCTGGACGGAGCAGATCTATAATACCCGCCACATGCAATACATGGTATGGCCCAGGGCATTTGCCATCTCTGAATGTTTGTGGAGCCCTAAAGACAAACGCAACTGGAACAACTTTATCGGCCGTACCGAGCAGCATTTCGAACGCTTCAACGAGGCGGAGATCAAATATTCTCCGGCTATGTATGATCCCATTGTGAAAGCTTCTTTTGCCGCAGACAGCACCCTGAAGATCGATCTCAGCACAGAGGTGGAAGGGCTGGATATCCATTACAGCTTTGATAATTCATTCCCTGACCGTTTCTATCCCAGGTACACAGAAACGCTGATGACGCCGAAAGATGCGTCAACAGTGAAACTGGTTACTTACAGGGGAAAACAACAACAGGGCCGTATGCTCACCATCCTGATAAGCGACCTGCAGAAACGCGCAGGAAAAAAATAGTGTATATGAGAACCACTTCGCAAAAAAATATCAGCCCGCAGTGCAACGATGGTTTGTGGTGCAGTGTCAATGCTGCTGAACGCAAGGAGAGCGTTCATTGGTATTTTGCTTAGGGGTTATTACCAATTATGTCTACGTAGGGTCTTCCAACCGTCTTACCGGAAGGCCCTTTTTTTATTTCGAAGTGCCAATCAATTTCGCTGTGTCCAGTCGCTCGCGTCCCGCGAGTGACTTTTATTCCGTCGCCTCCGGCGACCCGGTGCTCGCCAGAGGCGAGCTACTGGGCATACGCTGTTTTTCCATGCACACGCTGCTATTACTTGTAAACACGCACGTAGTCTATTTCCATCCTTGCAGGAAAGGCAGTGTCATCAACGCCTTTCTGTCCACCCCAGGAGCCGCCCACAGCAATATTCAGGATGAGATACATTTTCTTATCGAAGGGCCAGGCATCGGGTCCGCTGCCATCATTCTTAAAAGTGAAGTAGGTTTTATTGTCAACGCTCACGCGGATGGAATCCGCATTCCAGTCGAGCGAGTATACGTGGAATTTATCCGAGAGATCATTGAATACAATAGTGTCTCCCACCTGAGTGCCAATGGTATGATTGTATTTCTTCGTATGTACGGTGCCGTGAACGGTTCCCTGGTTGTAGCCAACATGCTCCAGGATATCTATCTCGCCGTCATCGGGCCATTTTTCCGGGTTGGCGCTGAGCATCCAGATTGCGGGCCAGGTGCCACGGCCGCGGGGAAGTTTGGCGCGTACTTCAATGCGGCCATATTGCCATTCTCCTTTTCCTTTACTTACAAGTCTTGCAGAAGTGAAATTCCTTCCTTCGAAATTTTCCTTGCGTGCTTCAATGATCAGCTTTCCATTTTCCACCCAGATATTCTCTTTTCTTTGCTTCGTGTAGAACTGCCATTCTTCATTGCCCCATCCATGTCCACCGGTATCGTACCCCCATTTGGTGGAGTCCGGGAAACCTGTATAATCAAATTCATCTGACCAAACGGGAACAGGGCCCGAAGGGACAGTGGGAACGGTTTGCGCTCTGAGGGCCGCAGGCATGGCCAAAGCAGCCATCATGCAGCAGGTGAGGAATAATTGCCTGGGGTTCATGATAAAAAGTTTCAGATGACAAGTGAAGTAAATTAATCATTTATGGAACTGAACTTTATGAACAGTTGTTAATCCTGTCAAAAAAAATATTTTGCCGGTAACATGGATGCCGTATTTTTGCCTCGCAATTATGAAATTCAGCACTACACATATCCATCATCATCATACTTACCTCAAGAGGTAGGCCAATGGTGTTTGTGTGTAATCAAACAATATTCAAAGGGCTTACCACTGGTAAGCCCTTATTTTTTTGCTCATATCCAAACAAATCAAAATGGCTCAGACAAAACTGCGCATCGCTATCCAGAAATCAGGCAGGCTCTATGAAGACTCGGTTCAGCTGCTGAAGGAATGCGGCATCGATCTGCGCAATGTAAAAGACAAGCTGAAAACGGAATCTGATAATTTCCCGCTGGAAGTGTTCTTCCTCCGTGATGATGATATTCCCCAATATGTGGAAGATGGTGTGGCAGATATCGGGATCGTGGGCGAAAATGTACTCCTGGAAAAGAATAAACATGCAGTAGTGGTGGAAAAGCTTGGATTCGGCAAATGCCGCCTTTCCGTTGCCATTCCCCGCAGTATCGAATACGGAGGCGTTACTTCCCTCCAGGGTAAACGCATCGCCACCAGCTATCCTTTCCTGGTGAACAAATGGCTGAATGAAAACCTGGTGCAGGCCGAGATCCACGAGATCAGCGGTTCCGTGGAGATCGCTCCCGGTATCGGGCTCGCAGATGTGGTGGCCGACCTCGTAAGCAGCGGTTCCACCCTGTTCATGAACGGACTGAAAGAAGTGGAAAGCATCCTGCAATCTCAGGCCGTTCTGGTAAAGAACAGTGGTCTGGGTACAGAACAGGAGCAACTCCTGGAAAGACTGCTTTTCCGCATCCGCGCCGTGAAGAAAGCCAAACGCAACAAATATGTGCTGATGAACGCACCCAACGATAAACTGAAAGACATCATCAGCCTGCTGCCCGGTATGCGCAGCCCAACGGTGCTCCCGCTTGCAGAGCCCGGCTGGAGCAGCGTGCACAGCGTACTGAGTGAAGACAGGTTCTGGGATATCATCGAAGAACTGAAAGCCGCCGGCGCTGAAGGTATCCTGGTAGTTCCCATCGAAAAAATGGTGATGTAAAATTTATCGACATGAAAATCTATCAATACCCGGAACCTTCACAATACGCATCACTCCTGCAAAGACCCGTGGCGGATGCCGCTTCCCTGGAACAGACTGTGCGTACCGTACTGGAGGATGTAAAGAAGAACGGAGACGAAGCCGTGAAGCGCTACACACAGCAGTTCGACAAAGCCTCCATCGATGTTTTACAG
>NZ_JBQCGW010000070.1:0-8802 GCF_051955275.1 Pseudobacter sp.
GTGGTTTTTTTTTTTTTTTTTTTTTTTTAAAAAAAAAAATATTTTTTTATAAATATTTTTTTTTTATTTTTTTTTTTTGGGTGTCTTCGGCGGGGGGGGGGGCGGCCCGCCCGGGGCCACACTCGGATTTATCCGTAACTTTCACTAATGCAAATCCGCTTCGCCACCATCTCCGACCTCCCTTCCATCTACGCCTTCGTCTGCGACCTGGAAGAACAAACCTTTGACTTCGAGCTTTTCCAGCAATACTACCGGCAAAATATATCCGAAAAAAATAATATTTACTTAGTGGCTGCGGATAACAACAACATCCCCGTCGGTTATATCAGCTGTCATGGTCAACTCCTGCTCCATCATCTGGGTATGGTCTTCGAGATCCAGGAAATGTTCGTTGACCCGCTCCACCGGGGGCAGGGTATCGGGCACCGGCTTATTGAAATCCTGGAAACCCATTTACGCGAACGGGAATGCCGCTCCCTGGAGGTGACCACCAATGCCAAAAGGGAAGCCACCCAGGAATTCTATGCCGCCTGCGGCTTCACCAAAAGCCATGTTAAATTCACCAAAACCTGGTAGCACGCCGAACGGCTTCGCATTAAACATAAATTACTCTGATTATCAGTAATTTATCCAGATTCTGAGGCTCCAAAGAATCCCTCTTTTCCCCTTTATTGCGCAGCTTCCCCATCTCCACCATCCTGTACAATCCTGACCTTTATCGCTCAAATTCCCGGAAACCTTGAATTTCCGCTCCAAAGCCGGGATTTCTGGCGTACTTTTGTGGGCTAAAATCCGCCGGGACCACCCCTCATTTTCGAGATCGGAAAAAATTTCGGCGGGTTGTTTGTTCGTCATTGATAATCAGGAAGATACCGCATTATGGACAATTCCTCCGCAGGGAACCAAACCCTTCTGGTATTGTTATATATGCACACCATTCCTAAACTGACAATCAAAATAAGATGATCACAATTTCTGAAAACGCAAAGAAATATATCCATCAGTTGATGGAGAAAGAAGGACAACCCGCGGACAGTTTTGTACGTGTGGGAGTAAAGGGAGGCGGCTGTTCCGGTCTGGCTTACGAAATGAAGTTCGATAAGGAGTCCCGCGAAAATGACCAGATTTTTGAAGACAAAGGCGTGAAACTGGTTGTGGAAATGAAAAGTCTGCTCTATCTGTATGGCACTGAACTGGATTACTCCGGTGGCCTTAACGGAAAAGGCCTCTTTTTCAATAATCCCAACGCTTCCAGAACCTGCGCCTGCGGTGAAAGCTTTGCTGTGTAACACAGCCCAGTAAATCAGACTAGACCCTACAAAAAATTATGAGCACAGATTTAGATATTTTAAAGGATGTCTCCACGGAAGAGTACAAATATGGCTTTACCACGGACATCGAAATGGAAATTGCCCCGGTAGGCTTGAATGAGGATACCGTTCGCTTCATCTCACAGAAAAAGAATGAACCGGAATGGATGCTCGAGTACCGCCTGAAAGCGCTCCGCCATTTCCTCAAACTGGAGATGCCCACCTGGCAGAACTTTGAACTGCCGCCGATAGATTTCCAGGCAATCTCTTATTATGCCGCTCCCAAAAAGCAGGCAAAACTCAACAGCCTCGATGAAGTGGATCCCGAATTGCTGGCCACCTTCGAGAAACTGGGCATTCCTCTCTCCGAACAGAAATTACTGAGTGGCGTGGCAGTTGACGCTGTATTCGACAGCGTATCCGTTGCCACCACCTTCAAGGATAAACTGAAAGAAATGGGAGTGATCTTCTGCTCTTTCAGCGAAGCAGTTCGCGAACATCCTGAACTGGTTCAGAAATATCTCGGCAGCGTAGTTCCATATACCGATAACATCTTCTCCGCACTCAATGCAGCTGTGGTTTCCGATGGATCTTTCGTGTACATTCCCAAGGGCGTTCGCTGCCCCATGGAACTGAGCACTTACTTCCGTATCAATGCACAGAACACCGGTCAGTTCGAGCGTACCCTCATCATCGCCGACGAAGGAAGCTATGTGAGCTACCTCGAAGGTTGTACAGCTCCTCAGCGTGATGAAAACCAGCTGCACGCTGCAGTGGTGGAGCTCATCGCCCTGGAGAATGCAGAGATCAAATACTCTACCGTTCAGAACTGGTATCCCGGCGACAAAGACGGTAAAGGGGGTATCTACAATTTCGTTACCAAACGCGGTATCTGCAAAGGCAACAATTCCAAGATCAGCTGGACGCAGGTGGAAACAGGTTCGAGCATCACCTGGAAATATCCAAGCGTGATCCTGAAAGGTGATAACTCTACCGGCGAATTCTATTCTGTTGCCCTTACCAAGAACAAACAGATCGCCGATACCGGTACCAAAATGTACCATATCGGAAAAAATACAAAGAGCCGCATCATCTCCAAAGGTATCTCTGCCGGTCACGGTCAGAACAGCTACCGCGGACTGGTGCAGGTAGGAAACGGTGCAGACAACGCGCGCAACTTCACCCAGTGTGATTCATTGCTGATCGGCGACGAATGCGGCGCTCACACCTTCCCGTACATCGAGTCAAAGAACAACACCGCCATGATCGAGCACGAGGCTACCACCTCCAAGATCGGGGAAGACCAGATCTTCTACCTGAATCAGAGAGGTATCGATACCGAGAAAGCCGTAGCCCTTATCGTGAACGGATATGCAAAAGAAGTGCTGAACCAGCTGCCGATGGAGTTTGCTGTGGAAGCACAGAAACTGCTGGCCATTTCACTGGAAGGCAGCGTAGGATAACAACACAATATTTGTAAACACACACCCGAGACACAATAAAACTCAATAACAGCATCATGTTAAGTATAAAAAATCTGAAGGCTTCTGTAGATGGCAAGGAGATTCTGAAAGGACTGGACCTGGAAGTTAAAGCAGGCGAAGTGCATGCCATCATGGGACCTAACGGTTCAGGTAAAAGTACCCTGGCTTCTGTACTGGCCGGTAAAGATAATTATGACGTGACAGGTGGCCAGGTGATTTTCGACGGAAAAGACCTGCTGGACCTCTCTCCCGAAGACCGCGCAAGAGAAGGGCTCTTCCTGGCTTTCCAATACCCTGTTGAAATTCCCGGTGTCAGCAATATCAACTTCCTCAAAACAGCCATGAACGAAGTTCGGGCCCATAATAATCTTCCTCCCATCGAAGCAAAGGAATTCCTGCGCATGATGAAGGAAAAACAAAAACTGGTAGAATTCGATTCCGCCCTCGCTAACCGTTCCCTCAACGAAGGTTTCTCCGGTGGTGAAAAGAAAAGGAATGAAATCTTCCAGCTCGCTATGCTGGAACCCAAACTGAGCATCCTCGATGAAACAGACTCCGGTCTGGATATCGATGCCCTCCGTATCGTTTCCCGCGGTGTGAACAAACTGCGTTCCGGAAAGAATGCATTCGTTCTCATCACCCACTATCAGCGCCTGCTGGAATACATCGTACCTGATTTTGTACACGTACTCTGGAACGGTCAGATCGTGAAATCCGGTACCAAAGAACTGGCACTGGAACTGGAAGAAAAAGGATACGACTGGTTGAAGGAAGATGCAGCAGCTGCTCCCAGCTTTCACTAATCAGCGGGTTCATTGAAAATTGTAACGCAGCCTGGCTGCGACTAAACAACCGGAATGGAAAATACGGCCACACAAATCATCAATTCATTATACGACCAGTGCATCGCGGATTTTGAAGTGCGCAGCAGCATCACTTCCGAGCCCGCTGAGCTCACTGCACAACGTCAGCAAGCTTTTCAATATTTCAAAAAGTCTGGTTTCCCTTCCAATAAGGTGGAAGACTGGAAATACGTAAACCTCACGCCATTCCTGAAAGAATCCTTCGCCACTTCTACTGAAGAAGAACTGGTGGAAGTTCCTGAGCAGGTGATCAAAGATGCTTCCATCCCTCACCTGGATGTATGGAAGATCATTCTGGTGAACGGTGTATACAGGAAAGATCTTTCCGATACAGTTAACCACGAAGGCGTTTTCGTTTTCTCTATCACTGAAGCGGCCACCAGGCCTGCATTTCAGAAGCACTTTGGAAAATATACGGATCTCGCTAAAAACCATTTTGAAGCAGTCAACACAGCGCTGTTCCAGCATGGCCTTTATGTAGAAGTGAAGAACAATGCAATCGTGGAAAAACCACTGCATGTAATTCATATCAATACAGCTGACCAGCCTCTGTTCGTTCAGCCCCGTCACCTGTATGTTACCGGCACTTCCGCTAACGCAAGCATCATCGAGAGCTTCGTGATCAGCGGCACCAAAGCCAATGTATTTGTAAATAACGTTGCAGAGATCTTTGTAGGCGCCAATGCCAACCTGCACCATTATTATATTCAGGGCGGTAATGAAAAGAACCGCTACGTTCATCACACCGAAGTGTATCAACAGGCAGACAGTGTGTACAATAATTACAAGGCAAGCTTCCCCGGCACCAGCCTCCTCCGCAATAATCTCAATATTGCACTGGACGGCGAGAACGTGGAAAGCCACCTCTATGGCCTGTACCTGACCGGCGGTACACAGTTGGTAGACAATCATACTATCGTTGACCACCGCAAACCCCATTGCCAGAGCAACGAGCTCTACAAAGGCGTACTGAAAGATGAAAGTACCGGCGTTTTCAACGGTAAGATCTTTGTCCGCAAAGACGCACAGAAAACAAACGCCTTCCAGCAAAACAATAACCTGATGCTCGGAAAGAAAGCAGTGGTGGACTCAAAGCCACAGCTGGAGATCCTGGCCGATGACGTGAAATGTTCACATGGTTCTACCGTTGGACAATTCAATAAAGACGCATTGTTCTACCTGAAGAGCCGCGGTATCGGAGAAGAGAAGGCACGTGCCCTCCTCATTCACGCCTTTGCTTTTGATGTAACAGAAAAGATCCCGATCCCCGAGGTTCAGGATCATATCAATCACCTGATCGAAGAAGGTCTGAAAGCTTAAATCATGAACGCCACTTCCACCATATCACCTGCTGTGCTGGACGTTGAAAAGATCAGGAAAGATTTCCCGATCCTTTCACTCACCGTGCACGGCAAGCCGCTGGTGTATCTCGACAATGCAGCCACCTCACAGAAACCGCTTTCTGTGATCAAGGCCATCGAGCATTACTATACACATCAGAACAGTAATATCCATCGCGGGGTGCACTTCCTCAGCCAGCGTGCTACAGAAGCGTACGAAGTGAGCAGGAAGAAAGTGGCAAAATTCATCAATGCCCCGCACGACCATGAATGTCTTTTTACCAAAGGCACTACAGATGGTATCAACCTGGTGGCATACAGCTACGGCAAACAATTTGTAAAAGAAGGTGACACCATCATCATCTCGGCGATGGAGCACCATTCCAATATCGTACCCTGGCAGATCCTTTGCGAAGACCGCAAAGCCAACCTGAAAGTGATCCCCATCAACGGGAAAGGAGAGTTACTGATGGATGAATACAGTAAACTGCTGAACGAAGATCCAAATGTGAAACTCGTTTCCGTTTGCTGGATCTCCAACTCACTCGGTACTGTCAACCCCGTAAAAGAGATCATTGCCCTGGCGCATGCCAAAGGAGTTCCCGTAATGCTGGACGCCGCACAGGCTGTGCAACATATTGCAGTGGATGTGCAGGACCTGGATGTGGACTTCCTTGCATTCTCCGGCCACAAACTGTACGGACCTACCGGAAGCGGAATCCTGTACGGAAAAGAGAAATGGCTGAACCAGATGCCCCCCTACCAGGGTGGTGGTGACATGATCAAACATGTTACTTTCGAAAAAACAACTTACAACGAACTGCCATTCAAATTTGAGGCAGGCACTCCCAATATCGAAGCCGGCATCTGTATCAGTGCAGGGCTGGATTACCTGAATGAATTCGGCATCGACGCAGTGGCGCAGTACGAGCATGAACTGCTTGAATATGTTACTGCAAAACTGCTGGAGATCCCGGGTCTGAAGATCATCGGTACTGCTGACAATAAAGCCAGTGTTGTTTCTTTTGTAGTGGAAGGAACACACCCTTCAGACATCGGCGTACTGCTCGATAAAATGGGCATTGCTGTGAGAACAGGTCACCACTGTACACAGCCACTCATGGAATTTTTCGGCATCCCCGGTACCGTGAGAGCCAGCCTTGCATTCTGCAACACTAAACAGGAAATGGACCAACTGGTGGATGGCGTGAAACGCGCAGTAGCCATGCTGGTGTAATTCCCCCGCAGCTAATATGACCATCAACGAAATACAGGACGAACTCATAGAAGAATTTTCTCTTTTTACCGACTGGATGGAAAAGTATGAATACATCATCCAGATGGGAAAGGAAGTGAACCTGATAGACGAGCAATACAAAACGGAAGACAATCTCATCCGCGGATGCCAGTCGAGAGTATGGCTGCATGCCGATTACAAAGATGGAAAAGTGATCTTCACTGCGGACAGCGATGCCATCATTACCAAAGGACTGGTGAGCATGGTAGTGAGAGTGCTCAGCGATCACACGCCAGCCGAAATCGCAAATGCTGAATTGTATTTTGTAGATAAGGTTGGTCTGCGCGAACATCTTTCCATTACCCGCAGCAATGGGTTGCTCTCCATGATCAAGCAAATGAAAATGTACGCAGTTGCCCTGCAATCGCAAGCCAACCAGTAAATACTTCAGCATGTTGAACAAAGTGAAAATGGAAATGGATATTTACGAAAAGCTCAGGACGGTCTTCGATCCCGAGATCCCCGTGAATGTGGTGGAACTGGGCCTGATCTATTCCGTAGCCATCAACGATGACGGGTATGTAAATCTATCCATGACGCTCACTGCACCAGCCTGCCCGGTAGCAGGAGATATTATCCGCGAAGTGGACGAGAAGATAAGAGAAGTGGAGGGAGTTAAAGATGCGAATGTAATGCTGACCTTCGATCCACCCTGGAACAGGGATATGATGACGGAGGAAGCGAAGCTGGAACTGGGTTTTTTGTAGAAAATAATAAGAAGTAATGATATTGAAAATGACCGATTTATCGGTCATTTTGCATTTAATACCACTGATAAACCTGGTTGAATATATAAATTGACTTATTTATCAGTCATCTTGGCATATTTTTGTCTAAAATACCGGCATTGGCTAAAAAGAAACTCAATATTGGCCCGTCAACCGAAGACCTGCTCAAAGACATGGGCCAAAACTTGAAGCTGGCCCGGTTGAGAAGAAATCTATCTGGTTCCCAGGTTGCGGACAGGGCTGGCATCGCCAGATCAACCCTTCAATTGATTGAGAGTGGAGAAGTGAACCTAACCCTGGTATCACTGATCAGTATTCTGCATGCCCTTAATCTGAATATTGCTGATTTCTTCCGTGGAGAAGATCCATTGGGCAGGAAATTACAGGATATCCAGTTATTGTCCGGAAAGACTAAGAGGAAAAAGAAATGACCGCTCAACATTCAAATAGCAAAGAGATTTTGGTTTACGCCGACTGGCTTGAACTGAAGAAGCCAGTGCTCATGGGCTGTCTTCAGGTTGATCAGATGAGGGGTAAGGAAGTCTTCTCATTTGCCTATTCTGAAGAATGGTTAAACAAAGGGGAAGCCTTACTGCTGGACCCCGATCTCGGCTTCTTTGATGGGCCTCAATATAACAAAGAGGGAAAACCGAATTTCGGGATCTTCCTGGATTCCAGCCCGGACAGATGGGGAAGGGTTTTAATGCAACGCAGGGAACAGCTCAGAGCGCTCCAGGAAAAACGAAAACCAAAGCCGCTTTTTGAAAGTGATTATTTGCTAGGTGTGTCGGATCAATATAGAATGGGTGCGGTCCGTTTTAAATTATTAGAGGATGGTGTTTTTTTGAATGAGGATAGTTCACTCGCAGCGCCTCCGCTTACTACACTGAGAAGCCTGGAAGAAGCAAGTCTGAAACTGGAAGAAGATGATGCCATCGATAACCCTGCATTCGCTCAATGGTTGAATATGCTGATGGCCCCCGGATCCTCATTGGGAGGAGCAAGGCCCAAGGCAAATGTGATTGACCCTGACGGCCAGCTTTGGATCGCAAAATTTCCCAGTAAACGGGATGAGCGGAATATAGGAGGATGGGAATGGGTGGTAAACGAACTTGCCCGTAAATCAGGCCTTTCTGTTGCGGAAGGACAGATAAAAAAACTAACACGCACTCATCATACCTATCTGACCAAAAGATTTGATCGTGTTGGAGAAAATAGAATACACTTTGCAAGCGCCATGACATTGCTCGGTAAGAATGATGGAGCCGATGCTGCCAGCGGCGCTTCTTATCTTGAGATGTTCGATTTTATCACCCGGTTTGGTGCTGATGCAACCGAAGATCTGAAAGAGCTTTGGAAAAGGATCGTTTTCAATATCAGCGTCAGTAATTCCGATGATCACTTACGTAATCATGGATTTTTGCTAACACCCAAAGGATGGAAACTTTCTCCAGCATATGATATCAATCCTGTTCCGTACGCTACAGGGCTTTCTTTGAACATCGACAGATACAGTAATGCACTGGATCTTGACCTTGCAATGGAGGTGTCAGAGACTTTCCGGCTCAATACTAAAGAAAGCAAAGCCATCATTACTACAATTAAAAATGCGGTTGGGCAGTGGGAAAAGACTGCTGCCAATATCGGCTTGTCCCGCAATGAAATGGGGCAGATGGCTCCCGCCTTCCTCACATAAAAAGCCCCGCAATTCCTGCGGGGCCGAAACACAACCTCTATACTGAGACACAACCATATATGAAACACAAACTTTCAGTTCATT
>NZ_JBQCGW010000071.1:0-4825 GCF_051955275.1 Pseudobacter sp.
AGGATCTCGATGTATCCTCCTGATTATTATATTCAATGGTAGAACCAAGGCGGTTCACCACTTTTATTTCTTCTTCCGGTTTCTGCGGATGTCCGGGCTTGTAATAATTATTGCTGATATCTTTATGGATCGCTTGCAGGTGGGTTACCTGTGCCTGTGCCCGCTGTTCATCAACGCGCTGAACAGGCGGCCTGTCGGAGAAGCCTTCCAACTGTGTCAGTCTTGCATCATCTCCTGCCAGGTAACCTACACTGATCAACTGCTCTTCCAGGTTATCGAAGGGTTTTACACGCGGAACACCAGAGGAGATCCTGTCTGCATCATACCTGGCCAGCATTTGCTGGTGCATATAAAAGAACATTTCTCCCTGCCTGTCTAATTTCAGCGTACGATCATATACCACATGCCAGTGGGCATGGTGCTCATTGAGCGAAGGATCTTCCCTGAACCAGTCCATTTTGGTTTCCTTCAGATCACCCCAGGCTACAAAGGATTGTGGATTATCAGGATCTCCTTTCGGCGGCGAAGGCAATATCACTGCCGGATCGGTGACAAATATAGAAGGGATCATGTATTTCACTTCTCCCTTATGTTTTGTGAGGAACACTTCCAATGCATAATACAGGAGATCAGGATTTTCGATTTCAAGATCGGCTGTAAATGCATCCAGCACTTTCTGAAGGCCGCTGGTTTCTACTGTCTCAGCAGCTGCAATGGTTTCATATTTTTTTACATAATTACCTGCCCTTACGCTGTGCTCAGAGATAAATGTACTGAAGATGGGAAGCCTGTCAGTTACCTGCTGGTTTTCCCTGTATTTCAGACGCAGTGAAGGTTTGGAAGCCGCGAATATTTTCCAGATCTTTTCGGCAATGTCATTTGATTGATTCATTTGAGGAGATTAGATTGTTGTAATGGTATTGATCAAACGATGGTGGAATGTGCGCCATTTGGAATGAACCGCATGGAATAACCCCAGACGGCAGGTTTATAATCCTGCTGGATTTTTGTTGTATTGGGTGTTTCGTTGGTGATCACGATCTCTATCTGGCGGCCTGCATCGTTCGCAGATTCAATGATCCAGCTGAGCGTGGCATAATCAGGATTCCTGTTCTCTCCATTGGCCGAGATCACATAGATGTCAGCAGTGATGTTCTCGAAGAATTTACGGTTCACGTTCCTGTCTGATCCGTGGTGCGCTACTTTCAGCACTTCCACATGCATCTGTCCGTTGGTAAGCATGCCTTTCTTTTTCAATCCTTCCATCAGGTGATCACCACGGCCATCTCCTGTGAACAGCATGGATCTTCCGCTTCCTTCAATCAAAAAAGCAATGCTGCTGAGATTGGGAATGCTTTTATCGGACATAGACAGTACATTGAAGTTTTGCGCACCCAGTGCATTTTCCTGGTTAGCGATCCATTCTTCCCATTCGGCTTTCAATGCATCCAGGTTTTCTTTGGTTGGCCCTACGATAGTGATGGTGAGGTTTCCGTAAGTCATCGGTGCATTGGGAGAGCCCACCCGGAAGATATCCTGCGTAGCCGCTTCATTCATGGGAATACCCAGGATATTACATAATGTGGTTACTTTATTTCCTTCATTGATGCCATTCACTGCAATGCCGGTACCGGGCATGTTCACACTATTGGAAGCAGCATTGGCGAATATGGAATTGATGCGTTGCGTCAGACTGTTGGTGGTATCGATAGTACCGGCGAAAGTGTTCAGCCAGAAATCCTTTATTTTCAGGAAATGCGTTTCATTATTGTCCTCCTGCCCTTTCAGTTCTGTAAGCAGATCGAGGATCCCGACAATATGATCATTGTCTACATGCGAAACTGCCACAACTTCCAGCTCTCCGCCCTCTCCCACAATCGACTCCAGCTCCCCGCGGAGAAAATTATTGTAAACATGTTTGGGCCCTCCGTCGATCAGAAAATATTTGGGCGACTGTTCCGATCCATATTGGATAAGAAGGCTGTCACCGAATTCTGCCTGGATAAGATGAAGAATGAACATACAGTATTGATTTAGCTGTTAAGGATTGTACAGGTTGTATTGGGTATTCCTGCCGTGATCACTAATGCGTAGTCCTGCGGACTTTTAATGATATTGGTTCCGGAAACCTGGATGGTGTAGTCTCCGGCAGCAGCAGTGTCCAGTACGATTGCTTCCACATTATTGGTAGTGTCCGGCATTTTGAGCAGTGACGGAATATTTTCGTTACCGATCCATTTCTGATTGGTGTTATTGAAATCCATCATCAGGTTAAGGTTGTTCTGCAAGGCCCTGCCCGGTGCATCGGTATAAGCCAGGCATACACGGAGCCAGCTGTTGGCCGGAAGTGTAAGCTGGATCCTTATCCTGGCGCCCGTGCGACTGAACTGCGGGGCAGTCGATTGATCCAGGTAATTATCGATCCACCAGATAAAGAAATCATTGGCAGCGGAAGGGATGGTTTTAGCCAGGTCTATCATTCCATATCCCTGGTTATAGTTGGGAAGATCAGGATATTTTACAATACAGTCCTGACCCGTCAGCTTTCTGCAGCCATTGATGATGGTGGCTTTCAGGAGGGCAGCGCTTGCGGAGTGCTCATGCTTTTTCTGAAAGTATTCGCGGAGGATGGCCGCGCAACCGCTCACTACAGGGGCGGCCATGCTGGTGCCGCCCATGATGGCATACTGACTATTGCCCGGGTACATGCCCCAGAACTTGCTGGCAGGAGCGGTAGCCGCCCTTGTGGATGCGATATCTGTACCGGGAGCTACCAGGTCAGGTTTCACGCGGAGATCATCGCAGGGACCGCGACTGCTGAATCCTGCGAGTGCATTGCTATCACCCGAAACATTTTCCTGGCTCATAGGAGGATCAGGGAAATTGCCGGGCCATACCACGCCGTATTTGTATTTCGCGTAACCACCCGTGGTACGCGTGCTTCGGCTCGCGCCAACAGTGAGCACATTCTTGGCAGAAGCAGGAGAACCGATGCTGAGAAAATCCGGAAAACCCACCGGTGCATTCACGGGTTTAAAGGCATTTCCATCGTTGCCCGCTGAAAATACCAGAAGCATGTCTTTATGTTGCCACACGAAATCATCCACTTCCACAGAGTTCACCGTATACTTCGATGCGGTGGATGAGCCCCAGCTATTGTTATGGATCCGTACACCTTTATCATAAGCTTCCTGGTAAAGGGTCTGCAGCAGGAGCGGCAATGCCAGGTTTTCCTTACTGTCCATGATCGACTGGAAAAACAGTTTGGCGCCGGGAGCCAGTCCTCTCAAAGTGCCGCCCGATGCGCTTCCCGTGCCTACAATGGAACCAGCCACATGGGTACCATGACCAGAAGTATCGGAGTAATTGCCAGGCCTTCCCCAGGCAGTTGGCGGATGCGCCATCTGTGTGGACAGATCAGGGTGTGTATCATCGATGCCTGTATCAGCAACCCCTATCACCTGTCCATCACCGTTATATTCCAGATGAATGGCGGGCTCCGGCGAGAATAAGTTGATGCCGGTGAGTGTACGGGCGTTGTCGTTATGCCATTGAGGAGCGATGTATTCACTGAAAGATTTCACCAGCACATGGCTGCCGATCTCATAGATGAGTGGAGAATTCTCCAGCAGGTAGATGCGGATCTTGTTTCCGGCCTTGCCGGCAACAGCCACATTGTGGGATTGCAACCAATCCAACATCTTCCACATATCAGATTCCTCATGCAGGAGAATGTCGAAGGTGAGCATGTCAGTAGTGGCCATTTCAGGCTCAATAGCTTTCTCCTGCGCTGTGAAGCCGGGTGAAGTATCCAGCGAACTGTAATAGATGGCTTCCTCTACAAAGTCAAAGGCACGCAGGGCAGTGAGCTCATCTTTATTCTCTACCTGTATCAGGTAAGTATCGGGTGGAATGAATTCAAGCACGCGTTTCTTCATACCGCCCAGCCTTTCTTTATACTCTTCCATAAGAGCGCCGTCGATCCTGATCTTGTAGTAGGCGGGGAATTCCTTTGCTTCAGATTCGGCTTCGGCGAAGGCCCTTTGGATGGTCCTCAGATCGAAAGTGCCGGTTAGGGTGTTGATATGCTGGCTGATGTTCTTAAGCTGCGGAGAAAGGGGAATGTCCACATCAGGTAGCTTCGGTTCTTCAAGCACCTGTACTACGATATTACTTTTGCGCAACTCTTCCAGCTGCGCATCATCCACATTGCCAATATAATAACTGTCTGTTTTCTTAGAGTCTTTGATCAGGGAACTGCACAGGGCTTCCTCCTTTTCGTGCATGAAAAAGGCCATGATCTTTTGTAATGGCATAAGCAGGTTTTATTGGGAGGGAAATCGGTTATGAAGCTCCCTAATTTCCTGCTAAATGCACAGGGTGTTTTTCCCGTATTTTATCTACAGGGAACGTTCGTGTCTCATGGACCTTTTGCCGAAACGTTCGAAGAATGCCCGTTCAAGGTCTTCGCGGTGATCCGGATGAGCCAGGCCGATCAGGAGTTTGGCGCGTTGCTGCATATTCTTTCCAAAGAGGTCTGCAATACCGTATTCCGTTACTACCCAATGCACATGGCCACGTGTAGTAACAACGCCAGCCCCTTCTTTCAGGAATGGAGTGATCCTGGAAATCCCTTTTTTGGTAACGGATGGCATGGCAATGATGGGCATGCCGTTCTCCGACATACTTGCTCCCTGCATGAAATCCATTTGTCCACCTATGCCGGAATATTGATAATTGCCAATGGAATCCGCACATACCTGCCCCGTAAGATCTATCTCGATAGCGCTGTTAACGGCCACTACCGCCGGGTTCTGGCGGATCA
>NZ_JBQCGW010000072.1:0-12042 GCF_051955275.1 Pseudobacter sp.
TGGCAGATCAAAACTGATAAAGGTGTGGAAGGATATGCGGCAGCACAATATCTCACTCCGGTAGAGTAAACTTTAACAGTTGTTTCCGGCCGGTTTTCATCAGACTGGTCGGAAATTTCTTTTTTAATCCGGAACCATTAATATATTAGCGACCTATGAGTAGAATATTTCAGATCCTGACGGTAACGGCTATAGTATTTTACGGCTGTAAAGAAAGTAAAGAAAAGAAAGAATCTCCGGTAGCCCCACGCGATACCACCATCAATGTAAACAACTCGTACAGCGAACTGTTCTTCGACAGCACCCGCATGGAACAGTATATAGTCAAAGAAAAAATCCCGGATACACTGGCAAACCGCATCCGCAGTTTTTATAACAGCCGTAACTACCAGTACGCCTGGTTCCTCGATGGCACCATTGCGGAATATGTACCCACCTTCATAGAAATGCAGAGTAATTATATCGGTTACTCAGGCGACAGCGCCATCTATGATCCCAAGCTGAATGTGGTGATCGATTCCATCAAGAACAATAAGGACAGCTTTAATGTAAAGAGCCCGCTGCTGCTCAGCACCGAGCTGAGGCTTACCGAGCAGTTCTTCCGTTTTGCCCACAGGGCCTGGGCCGGTAGCCATGAACAACCCAAAGACCTGGGCTGGTTCATCCCACGTAAAAAAGTGGATGTGGTATCGCAGCTGGATTCCCTTATCAAAAACAAAGGGAAGGATGTTGAACGCTATGAACCTGTTAACCGCCAGTACAACCTGCTGAAAGATTACCTCGTAAAATATTATGATATCCAGAAAGCCGGCGGCTGGCCAACCATCCCGGACATCGGTAAGAAAACCTACAAGTCCGGTGATTCAGCGGCAGCCATCGTGCATATCAAAAAGCGCCTTATTGCTTCCGGCGACCTGAAAGGGAAGGATACCAGCAACCTTTTCACACCAGAACTTGACGAGGCTGTGAAAACCTACGAAGCCCGTTATGGTTTTACAGAAGATGGAAAAGTGAACAATAAACTGGTGGCTGAAATGAACAAGCCGGTGGGCGACCGTATCCGCCAGCTGCTTATCAATATGGAAAGGATACGCTGGGTGCCTGCAGATCCTCCTGCCGATTACCTGCTCATCAATATCCCGGAGTACCGGTTACATGTATACGAAGATGGCAAGCATGCCTGGGATATGGGCGTTGTAGTGGGCACACCTGCGCATAATACCGTGATCTTCTCCGGCGACCTGCAATACATTGTTTTCAGTCCTTACTGGAATGTACCTCCCGGCATCCTCAAAAATGAAGTGCTGCCCGGCATCAAAAAGAACCCGAACTACCTGGCCAAACATCATATGGAGTGGAATGGCAAGAATAATGTGCGCCAGCTGCCTGGTCCCTGGAATAGCCTGGGCGCCGTAAAATTCCTCTTCCCCAACTCTTACAATATTTACCTGCACGATACCCCCAGCCGCAGTCTGTTCGACCGTGATCAGCGCGCCTTCAGTCATGGCTGTATCCGCCTGCATGAGCCGAAGCGGCTGGCCGAATACCTCTTGCGGAATGAGCCCAAATGGGATTCCACCAGTATCACAAAGGCTATGAAATCCAATAAAGAACAGTATGTGACTCTGAAACAGACCATCCCTGTGTTCATAGGCTATTTCACCGCCTGGGTTGACCGCCAGGGAAGACTGAATTTCCGGGATGACGTGTACGGCCACGACAAAAAGATGGCAGAGCACCTGTTTGCGACAAAATGATCCATGGCTTTCAACCTTTTGCGGATGTTACTGTTCTTACCGGCTCAGACAGCCCTTTTTATCATTTGTATAATTTGTGCATGCCGGGATGGTGGAACTTTGCACGCCTAAAACATCATTGTTATGAACTGGATCATTCTGATTGTGGCCGGATTGTTTGAAGTGGCTTTTACTACCTGTATGAGTAAAGCCCGCGAAACTACCGGCGCCGTTTCAACCGGCTGGTGGGTTGCCTTCCTGATCACCATGAGTATCAGCATGTACCTGCTTTACAGGGCCACACTTTCCCTGCCCATGGGCACCGCCTATGCAGTATGGACGGGCATCGGGGCGGTAGGTACCGTACTGGTGGGCATCTTCTTTTTCAAGGAACCCGCACATTTCTGGAGAGTATTTTTCATATTCCTCCTAATCGGTTCAATCATAGGTCTAAAGGCCGTGTCGAAACACTAAGCAGCATTTTTTTAACAGATAGTCTACCTGTTCAATAGGAATTTCAAAAAAAATCCTGTTATATTTGTAGAGAAATCAATTGACCGATGCGTAATATCCATTCAAATAATTCTTGTTGTTGTTGTTGTACTCAACACTCCAGGGCTATTTGGGTGGGCAATGGCCATTGGTTAAGTTAGTGTATAATAATATGCATCAACATAGTGAAAGCTCCACCGCAGGTGGGGCTTTTTTTATGTATCCCCCCTCTGCGTCCGGCTCTCATCAACTCATAACAACAAAAATTCCGACAATGTCCGTTACAACAGCCACTACAGCCGTTGATCCATTGCTGCTGCAATCCGTAAAACAGCTTTCAGGTCAGATCGGCCGCACACCGCTGCATGCAGTCACCCGACTCTTTTCAAAGCCCGGTGTACATCTCTATGCCAAGAAGGAATGGGAGCAGTTGTCGGGCAGCGTGAAAGCGCGCGCCGCATACAATATCTTCCGGCAGGCCATCGAGAACGGACAACTCACCCCGGACATCTCATTGCTGGATGCCACCAGCGGTAATACCGGTATCGCCTATGCGAAAATAGGAAGCCTCCTCAATATTCCGGTTACACTCTGCCTTCCGGAAAATGCCAGTAAGGAAAGGAAGGAGATCCTCACTGCACTGGGTGCAAATATCATCTATACATCTCCCTTTGAAGGCACCGACGGTGCACAGGCTGTGGCCCGCGAACTGGCGGCAGCAGATCCATCAAAATATTTCTACGCTGACCAGTACAGGAACAACAATAACTGGAAAGCACATTACCATACCACGGCACCGGAAATAAAAGAAGCCCTGCCCGGTATCACTCATTTTGTGGCAGCGCTCGGTACTACCGGAACTTTTACAGGAACAGGAAGAAGACTGAAAGAGCTCGATCCATCGATCCGGCTCATCTCTCTGCAACCCGATAATCCCCTGCATGGCCTGGAAGGATGGAAGCACCTGGAAACCGCGCTGGTTCCCGGCATATACGATGCCTCTGTGGCCGACGAAAATCATACCGTGGGAACCGAAGAAGCCTGGCAACTGATGAAGGATGCCTGGAAATATGAAGGCCTGCGGCTCAGTCCCAGCAGTGCTGCCAACCTGGCCGGCGCCATCCGCGTGGCGGAAGAAATTGAATCGGGGATAGTGGTCACCATCCTGCCCGACAATGCAGACAAATACAGTGAAGTAGTATCTAAACTCAACATCATATGATCATCCTTGATACGCTGGCCCGTGCAGAACTGCTCAAAGATGCAGTGATCGCATTTCCCGACGAATGCTGTGGTTTCCTTTTTGGAAGAGAAGAAAGCAACGGCTTCCGTGCCGTAACGCAGATCCAGGTGGTGAACAATGCAAAAGAAGGAGACAAGCGCCGCCGTTTTGCCATTTCCCCACTGGATTATATCAAAGCAGAACAGTATGCTGAAGACCATCAGCTGCAACTGCTGGGCGTATACCATTCCCATCCCAATCATCCGGCCATTCCTTCGGAGCACGACAGGATAGCGGCACAGCCCTGGTTTTCCTACGTGATCGTTTCAGTACTGGATGGCAGGCCCGATGCGCTCCGCAGCTGGAGGCTCAACGACGAGGACCAGTTCGACGAAGAGAATGTTGGCGTAGTGGCCAGCAGCATCAACCATGAATTCAATCATCAATCATAAACCACAACAACAATGGCAACAGTAATTATTCCCACCCCACTCAGGAAATTCACCAATAACACGGCAAGACTGCAGGTGGCAGCAGTGAACATACAGCAAACGGTAGACGAGCTTACACTTAATTTCCCGGATCTTAAAAAACACCTCCTGGATGAACAGGGGCAGATCCGTTCCTTCGTGAACATCTTCGTGGACAACGATGATATCAGGGATCTGCAGAAGGAAAAGACTGCCGTTCAGCCCGATACCATCATCAGTATCATTCCTGCCATTGCAGGCGGTTATGCATAATAGTTATATAAAATCAAAAACATCATCCCATGAGCAACAATAACCCTGTTACCTTCTCCAAAGATGAACTGGCCAGGTATAACCGGCATATCATCATCCCTGAATTCGGACTGGAAGCACAGCAGAAACTGAAAGCCGCCAAAGTGCTGATAGTAGGCTCCGGCGGCCTGGGAAGCCCGGCCCTGCTCTACCTGGCAGCAGCCGGTGTTGGCACCATCGGCATCGTTGATTTTGATGTGGTGGACGATAGCAACCTTCAACGCCAGGTATTGTTCGGTGTGGAAGCCATCGGGAAACCGAAAGTGGAAGAAGCGAAAAAAAGACTGGAAGCCCTGAACCCGCATATCAAGATCATTCTTCACAATACACAGCTCACCAGCCAGAATGCACTTGATATTCTGAAAGACTACGATGTGGTATCAGACGGAACGGATAATTTCCCTACCCGTTACCTGGTGAATGATGCAGCCGTATTGCTCGGCAAGCCGAATGTATACGCATCCATCTTCCAGTTCGAGGGACAGGTGAGCGTATTCAATTATCGCAAAGCCAATGGTGAACCGGGCCCCAATTACCGTGACCTCTATCCAACACCACCACCACCTGGACTGGTTCCCAGTTGTGCTGAAGGCGGCGTGCTGGGTGTATTGCCCGGCATTATCGGCAGCCTGCAGGCGCTGGAGACCATCAAGGTGATCACAGGTGTGGGGGAACCGTTGGTCGGCCGTTTTTATATTTTCGATGCGCTCAATTTCGAGAGCCGCACTTTCAAGATTTCAAGGAGGGACGACAATCCGCTCAATGGTAGGAACCCCAGCATCACAAAGCTGATAGACTATGAACAGTTCTGCGGAATGAAGGCGGTAGAGAAACCAATAAAAGAGATCACTCCGGAGGAATTGTACAACTGGCAGGTGAAAGGGGAAGCATTCCAGCTGATCGATGTGCGTGAACAGCATGAGTATGATATCGTGAACATCGGGGCGGAACTGATACCATTGTCAACAGTGGCAGCCAATGCGGAACGCATCAGCAGGGATCAGAAAGTGGTAGTACATTGTAAAATGGGAGGACGCAGCGCCAAAGCCATCCGTGAGCTGGAAGAGAAGTTCGGGTTCGATAATCTGTATAACCTGAAAGGAGGGATACTGAGGTGGATTGATGAAGTACAGCCGGAACTGACGAAGTATTGATTGGTATCCGATTGCGGGAGTGCGCAAAGTAAGTCGGGCTGTGCCCGGAAAATTGGGCTGTGCCCGGCAAATTAGGGTGTGTCCGGTAGCTCGCCTCTGGCGAGTTACTTATATTGGTTTGCCTCCGGCGAACGTTGAACTCGCCAGAGGCGAGCAAATAGAAGTCACTCGCGGGGACGCGAGCGACTGGGCACACTCTGCTATTCCTCCACCGCCTTCCTCTTGCTGGCCTGCAGGTATTTCTGCCTTATAATATTCTGCACCGGAACATTATTGATCTTGCTTTCCAGCCAGGAGATAATATCCAGGTACATGAACGCGCGCGTTTCATAACGGTTACGCTCATGTTGTTTTAATTTATTGAGCAGCTTTTCAAATTCCCCCTTGAGGTCTTTCGGAGTTACATGGAAAGATCTTCTTAAGAATTTAAATACTTCTTCCTCTACCACAGACAGGTTCTCCATTTTGCTCATGAAGCGGTATACAGACTTGAACAGATATTCCAGCAGGTCAAAATTCTTCAGCTCGTAATGCGCAATCAGGTGCAGCAGGCGGCTGTAGGCCTGCAGATCTGTGCGCAGGTCCACCTTCCAGTTGATGATCTTGTTGAGGTATTCGATAGCCATTTCATAATTGCCGCTGCCGAAATACAGCGAGGCGAACTTGTAATAGAATACGAGGATCCGGTGCCTGTCGAGATACAGCGAATACTCCTGCAATTTCCCTTCTATCACCGGAACCAGTTCACAGCCTTGCGTGAAAGTGCCGTGCATGAAATGCTTGTTGATCCGGCTGATATTGAGGTACACGAAGGTCTGGATAGTGTTGTTGTGATTATGCACCACGATGCCGGAATGGGAGAACTGTTCAAATACATCCAGCACTTCGCTGAACTTCTGAAAATTGCCCAGGTCGAAATGCGCGCTGAGCAGGTTGTGGAGGCCTTTGATATAATGGGCGGTCTCTACATCGATCATCTGGTCCTCTTTTTTGAAGAGGTCAACCCATTTCTGTGTGTAACGGTAATACGTGAGCAGATCCTGGCGGATGAAGGCGTACCAGCAATAGCACTGGTAGCGGTACAACCTTTCATAGAATCCTTTGGCTTCTTCCGCTTCTTTAGGGAAGTGCGTTTCAAAAAAGCTGGTCACCGATTTTTCGTCCTTTTCATTTCTCGCATGACCATTCCTGATATACCAGCTGTACAACTGAAGGGCCAGGTTGCTCAGTTTGGAGGTCATGATAAGCCGCTTGTTCACTTCCTCCACTTCCGAGGTGAGGCGGTCTGCGCGGTCCTGCATACTGCGCGTGATATGCAGTGCTTCGATCTTCTTTTCAAAGAAGAGTACCTGCAGGAGGTAAGTGAACTGGTTATGGGCCCGGGCAAGGTCCTTCATGCGGTCAAGCACTTTCAGGCTCTGGAGGTAGAGGCCTTTATTGTACAGGATCCGGGCATGGTCCATCTGTTCGCGGAGTTGGATATCGATATTCTCTTCATCCTTGATCAGGCGGAGGGAGCTGAGGATCTGTTTGTACAGATGTGCCTTTATATTGGAGAGCTGTTGCTTTTTGAGGTCTTTGTTCTTTTTGAGCAGCAATGCCTCGTCGTATTCCTCCATTTTATCCATGGCATCGAAGAGCTGGACCACTTTCAGGTCCTCACCGGAGGAATTCCGGGTCACATACAGTTTAAAATTTCGCTTTTCGGACTTTTCCAGTGAGTGGATCAGTTGAAATAATGCGTCTGTTGATCTATTGGGCATCGTAGTTTAATATCGTTGAAATGCTTGATGGACAAGGCTTTGTGGTTGTCTGGCACCCCCTAAGAAGTGTAAAATACCCACTATTTTGATTTCCTTCCCCAAAATAATGGCAATAATTTCGGTTAAGCAGGTTGTTTTACCGGTTATCTATAGCAAGCAACACAAAAGTAAAACAACCTGCCTTTTCAAATTTCTTAAAACTAAATCCACCTATTGAATAGTATGCCGGATCAAAAGATATACATATTCGACACTACCCTCAGAGACGGTGAGCAGGTCCCTGGCTGCAAATTGAATACCAAAGAGAAGATAGAGCTGGCGCTTGCACTGGAAGATCTGGGCGTAGACATCATCGAAGCCGGTTTCCCGATATCCTCTCCCGGAGATTTCCAGAGCGTGGAAGAAATTTCCAAAGTGATCAAAAATGCCACTATCTGTGCATTGAGCCGGTCTGTGCAAAAGGATATCGAGGTAGCAGGTGAAGCGCTGAAGAAAGCTAAAAGAGGTCGTATCCACACGGGTATCGGCACTTCGGATTTTCATATCAAAGGTAAATTCAACAGTAACAGGGAAGATATCCTGGAGCGTGCCATCCAGTGTGTGAAATGGGCCAGGAACTACACGGACGACGTGGAATTCTATGCAGAAGATGCGGGCCGTACGGAGAACGAATACCTGGCACGTGTGATAGAGGCTGTGATCGCCGCTGGCGCCACCACGGTGAATATCCCGGATACAACAGGTTATTGCCTGCCCTCACAGTATGGGGAAAAGATCGCCTTCCTGGTGAACAATGTTTCCAATATCGATAAAGCAGTGATCAGTTGCCATTGTCATAATGACCTGGGCCTGGCCACTGCCAATTCCATTGCCGGTGTGATGAACGGAGCAAGGCAGATCGAGTGTACCATCAACGGTCTGGGCGAGCGTGCCGGTAATACTTCCCTCGAAGAGGTGGTGATGATCCTGAAGCAGCACCATGCGCTCGGATTCACCACCAGCATCAATGCACAACAACTGAACCCTCTGAGCCGGCTGGTATCCGATACCATGCGGATGCCGGTACAACCCAATAAAGCGATCGTAGGAAGCAATGCTTTCAGCCATTCCTCCGGTATTCACCAGGACGGATTCCTGAAAGATGCGCAGACCTACGAGATCATCAACCCGGATGAAGTGGGAGCGGAAGGCAGCAAGATCGTGCTGACGGCACGCAGCGGCCGCAGTGCCCTGGCACACCGTTTCCATAAGCTCGGTTTCCAGTACACAAGGAACGACATAGATGTTTTGTATGCACAATTCCTCAATGTGGCGGATGGCAAGAAAGAAGTTAATGATGAGGATCTGCAAGCCCTGGCCAACGAATACCAGGCCGTGGCCGTAACAGCGTGAGCAGTATTTTCTCATAATCATGTAGTTTTTGTTTTCGCGTGGCGCGTCTGCGCCACGCTTTCTTCACAAAAAGAAATCAATGGCTAAGACTTTATTTGATAAGATCTGGGATAAGCACGTTGTTCAGCAGATCGACGGCGGCCCCTCAGTGCTGTATATCGACAAACATTTCATTCACGAAGTGACCAGCCCGCAGGCTTTCCAGGGCATCGAGAAAAGGGGCATGAAAGTATTCCGCCCGCAGCAGGTGGTAGCAACAGCAGACCACAACGTTCCCACACTTCAGCAGCACCTCCCCATCAAAGACGAACTCTCCAGGGTTCAGGTGCAGCAACTCATCTCCAACTGTAAGAATCATAATATCGAATTATACGGATTGGGTCATCCATTCCAGGGTATTGTACACGTGATAGGACCGGAACTGGGCGTTACGCAGCCCGGCATGACCATCGTTTGTGGCGACAGCCATACCAGCACGCACGGCGCATTCGGCGCTATTGCCTTTGGTATCGGAACCAGTGAAGTGGAGATGGTGATGGCAACTCAGTGCCTGATGCAGTCTAAACCAAAACTCATGCGAATCAATGTAGACGGAACATTGAACAAAGGAGTGGTATCAAAGGACATTATTCTCTACATTATCGCACAGATCTCAGCATCAGGTGCTACCGGTTATTTTGTTGAATACGCAGGATCCGCCATCCGCAGCCTGAGCATGGAAGGCCGTATGACCATCTGCAATATGAGCATCGAGATGGGTGCGCGCGGTGGCATGATCGCTCCCGATGAGGTGACCTTCGAATACATCAAAGGCCGCCAGTTCGCTCCCGGCAATGGGCAGTGGGACCGCAAGATGGAACAGTGGAAAGAGCTGTATTCCGATGCGGATGCAAAATTCGATGTGGAGATCAATATCAAAGCGGAAGACATCGAACCGATGATCACCTACGGCACCAATCCCGGTATGGGAGTGAGCGTGGCAGGAAAGATCCCCGGCGAAACCGATGTGGACGATAAAGAGAAACCTTCGTTCCTCAAATCCCTCGACTATATGGGCCTCCAGCCTGGCAGCCGTATCAAAGGCAAGAAGGTGGATTATGTGTTCATCGGCAGCTGCACCAACAGCCGTATTGAAGACCTGAGGCTGGTGGCAGACTTTGTAAAAGGCAAGAAGAAGTCGGACGATGTGGAAGTATGGATTGTGCCCGGCTCCAAACAGGTGGAAAAGCAGGCTATCGCAGAAGGTATCGATAAGATCTTCGAAGAAGCTGGCTTCCAGCTCCGTCAACCCGGATGCTCTGCCTGCCTGGGTATGAATGAAGACAAGATCCCGGCCGGTAAATATTGCGTAAGTACCTCTAACAGGAACTTCGAGGGAAGGCAGGGACCCAATGCCAGGACCTTCCTGGTAAGCCCGCTGACGGCCGCTGTGGCAGCTATCACCGGAGAAGTAGGAGACGTAAGAGATTTCATCTAAAAAGTACAACAAGTGAGTAAAGCAATCAATATAGTATCAAGCAGGGTGGTGCCACTGAAAGAAGACAATGTGGACACAGACCAGATCATTCCGGCACGCTTCCTGAAAGCCACCAGCCGCGATGGTTTTGGAAAGAACCTCTTCCGCGACTGGCGTTTTGCCAACGATGATGAGAATCAGCCCCGCGCTGAATTCGTGCTCAATAATCCTACCTACACCGGTAAGGTACTGGTGGCAGGAAAGAACTTCGGTTGCGGATCCAGCCGCGAGCATGCTGCCTGGGCCATCAAGGACTATGGCTTTGATGTAGTGGTAAGCAGCTTCTTTGCCGATATCTTCCGTAACAACGCCCTCAATAACTTCCTGGTGCCTGTTCAGGTGAGCGACGAATTCCTGCAGCAGCTCTTCGCTGCCGTGGAAAAAGATCCTGCTACAGAAGTGGTGGTTAACGTAGAGGCACAAACGATTTCCGTACCTGCTGCCGGACTGGAGAGCAGCTTCGACATCAATAATTACAAGAAAACCTGTCTGCTCAACGGCTACGATGATATCGACTACCTGCTCAGTATCAAACCGGCCATTGAAGCATTTGAACAACAATACAAATAGAGGAATCCTCTGAACCCTGAAACGCATCAAACTATGGAAAAAAATATTGTAGTTATAGAAGGTGACGGTATCGGTCCGGAAGTGACCCGCCAATCCGTGAAGGTACTGAACACCATTGCAGAGCAGTTCGGTCATACCTTTCATTATACATACTGCCTGATGGGGGCTGATGCCATCGACAAAACAGGCAATCCGCTGCCTGATGAAACCATCGAGGCCTGCCTCAACAGCGATGCCATCCTCTTCGGCGCCATCGGCCATCCTAAATACGATAATGATCCTACCGCCAAAGTAAGGCCTGAACAGGGTTTGCTGAAACTTCGCAAGAGCCTGCAGCTTTTCGCCAATATCAGGCCCGTTACCACTTATGCATCATTGCATCACCTGAGCCCGCTCAAAACAAAGAATATCGAAGGGGTTGATTTTGTGATCTTCCGCGAGCTCACGGGTGGCATTTACTTTGGTAAGAAAGAAGTGAACGAAGAAAGGACACAGGCCTCTGATGATTGCGTGTACACTCGTGAAGAGATCGAACGCGTATCACACCTGGCTTTTCAATATGCACAACAACGAAGGAAGAAGCTCACACTGGTGGATAAGGCCAACGTGCTGGAAACATCCCGCCTCTGGCGCAAAGTGGTGCAGGAGATCGCTGCACAGTATGCTGATGTGACCGTTGACTTCCTGTTCGTGGATAATGCCGCCATGCAGATCATCCTGAATCCCAAACAATTTGATGTGGTGCTCACGGAGAATATGTTCGGTGATATCATCAGTGATGAAGCCAGCGTGATCAGCGGTTCACTGGGGCTGTTGCCTTCTGCCAGCATTGGCAAAGGCGCTGCATTGTTTGAGCCGATCCACGGTTCTTACCCGCAGGCAGCCGGCAAGGATATTGCCAACCCGCTGGGTTCCATCCTCAGTTCAGCCATGCTGCTGGATCACCTCGGCCTCGCAAAAGAAGCAGCCCTGGTGCGTGAAGCCGCAGAGTGGACGCTGAGCAATGGCTTTGTAACGAAAGACATTGATTCTGTGAACTTTTACTTCACCAGCACTATTGGTGAACTGATCTGTGATTATGTTTCAAACCGCGTACCAGGCGGTATCAATAAGGCAAATATTGAGTTGAGGAAATCAACCATTATTTAAGTTTTTTCTGAAAAGTTGCTTGCTACAGTTCTTTTAATCGATCGGCGGGTGTATATTCGCAGAACATTACATCTCATATGTTCAAGAGCGGACTTAATAATATTATCACTGTTGTCATCGCAATTATTATTGTGGTGGTCGTGATTATTATTATTCCCGTACAGAACGGTGGTGGAGTGTAGCTAAAAATAATAAAATTTTTAATAATAAAAAGCGACCCGCCTCCCAAAGGCGGGTCGCTTTTTTGTTTAGGCTAACAAACGCTA
>NZ_JBQCGW010000073.1:0-25300 GCF_051955275.1 Pseudobacter sp.
CACTATCAATTCCAAAGGAGCTTCCACTGCTGCCGGATGGCCCATCCAGGCAACTTTTTGATCCCGGCCGATAATAAATGCATGGGGAATACCTTCGAATCCTGTTGATTTGATCCAGGTGCTCCACATGATAGTATCCCGGGTGTCGATGCCAACCGCATAGTCCATGCCATCCCCCAGCCGCTCCACGAAATGTTCTACTTTAGAAATATAATCTGCTGTTTTATTTTTCGAATACGCGAGCTCGTTAGTATTGATACTTATTACTGTGGCTTTCCCTTTGTATTTATTGGCTACTTCGCTGAGATGGGGCATTGCGCCACGGCAGGGGCCACACCATGTGGCCCAGAATTCCACTACATACACTTTTCCTTTTTCGAATGATTTTACTTCATCTCCTTTTATCCATTTTGCCGTAATAACGGGCGGTGCGGGCACTCCGGGTTTCAGCTTTGCATCGGGTGGATAATCCTGTGCTGTCACAGCGTTCACTGCCAGCACCAACCCGGTGACAATGAATATCAATCTGACAATTGTTATACGGAACATTTTTATTCTGATTGTAGGTTCAAAATCACAAATGCAGTTATGGAAGGATCTCTGCCAGTTTCTTGGCAAGGTTTTCTCCACGCAGGTTTTGGGCTATGATCTTTCCCTGTGGATCGAGGAGGAAGTTCTGGGGAATGGCTATAATACCGTATTCCTTCGCTGCCACGTTGTCGAATCCTTTCAGGTCGCTCACATGTGTCCAGGGCATACCATCTTCCCTGATAGCTTTCAGCCAGGCGTCTTTCTTTTGATCGAGCGAAATGGCCAATACATCAAAATTCTTATCCTTGAACTGATTGTAGGCTTTGAGTACATGAGGGTTTTCCGCCCTGCAGGGACCGCACCAACTGGCCCAGAAATCCACCAGTACATATTTCCCTTTGAAGCTCTCAAGACTTACGGGCCTGCCTTCTGTGTCATTCAGCACGAAGTTTATGAAGGGTTGTCCGGGTTGAAGTCTTTTTGCAATCACAAGCCTGTCCGCAATTCTCCGGCCATCGGCAGTATTTTTCAATTCATCGGTCATTGCAATGAAAAGGGGTTCAAATTCCGGTACATCGATGATCACGGCCCTGTGTTTCATCATACCGAGTGTTACCCATGAGCCGGGATTGTTCTTGATGAATTCGGTTTCCAAGGCAGTCAAGTCTTTCCGGATGGCCACCAGCTGTGGAAAGATGGAATCCTTTGCAGCATCATTCTTTTCATTGTAATATTGGCGCATCTTTATACTTAGAGGAGCCATTTTATCCCTCAATGGTTTCATGATGGCATTGAACCTGTCAAAATCAGCCTGGGCCACACCGGCCCCTTTCACGGTGGCCGACTTAACTTGTTTATCTCCCCTGATGCTGATCTTTCCTTTTTCCAGGTAAAGATCCAGGAGGTCCCTGGTATACATGTCTGTGTTACCATCGGATTGTTTCAGGGTAATGGTAGCCTCAGACGGATTCAATATGGTTCCTTTGAAAGTAAATTTCCCTTTTTCAACAACTACGGAATCTGTTTGTATCTGTTCTCCGTTGTTGTAGCTGATATAAGCTTTGGCAGGATAGGCTATGTTGCTGATTTTGGCCTTTACCTGGAATTTTTGCTGAGCGTTCAGGGCCGGCAGAGAGAACGTGGCAACACATACGAGCAGGATGTTTTTCATGTGCGAAGCTTTGTCCGGCCACCTGGGTTGTCAGGTGGCCGGATGAATGAAAAAAATGGATGTTAAAGCGGTTATTGATTCTGGTTGTACTATGGATTGTTTTCCATTTGCGGGTTCAGGTCCATTACCTTCTGGGCAAAGCGAAGTGTAAGCCTTTCGGGTTTCAGGGTGTATGTGGCAGATACTCCTCCCTGCGCATTGTACACTGTGTGTGTAGTACCTACAGTGTTGCTGAAATCGGGGTCAACAGACAAACGGCGCATGTCGAACCATCGATAGCCCTGCAGCGCAAATTCGCGGATGCGTTCATCGAGGATGAATTTGATCAGGGCATTTTTATCGGTGGCTATTGCAGGAGGTACAGCTACATTGGAAGGCATCCTTTTGCTCCTGAGAAATTCAACATCAGCTTTTGCGCCGGCAAGATCATTTTCCCGCGCTCTTGCTTCGGCTCTTAACAGGTAAAGGTCAGGTACTGTAAAACCGATTTGTTTGTTGAGTGGACCCGTTCGTCTTAAAAGTCCGGCGGGAAATGCGCCACCGGGATAGGCGGTGCTGCTTAAACAATTCAGGCGGAGATCTCCCGGATCGTAGAGATTGTAAGTTTGTGGGGTGGTCACAATTTCATTACTGATGAACGCCCAGGTAGTGCCATTTTGTTTGGCAAGGATATTTTCTTCATAGGAAGGGGATAAAGGGAAATTAGGGCCGAGAACTCCGATGGGAAGGGAACTGCCACCGGGGGCAAACGTTACATTGTAATCATACAATCCAACATTGATAGCAGCATTGTTCATAAAGGAAAATGCATTATCGAAATGTGGCAGCGCCTGATCAAAACGCCTCATGAACAACAACACTTTTCCCAGTATGCCTTCTCCTGCGGACCTGGAAACCCTGATGCGGTGGGTGATTTGTGAAGGAAGGTCGGCAAGCGCTGAATTCAGGTCGCTCAGAATAAAATCATACACTTCCTGTACAGAAGCCCTGATGAAATTATTTTCAGTTACATCTGCTTGCCTGATGATGGGAAAGCCGGGATCTGTTGCGGCTGTAGCAGAATTGTAAGGTTTCCCGAAATAATTGATCAGCAAAAAGTATGTCCAGGCCCTTCCGACCTTTGCCTGGGCAAGCACCATCTTTTTTTGTGCTTCCGTCCCTCCTGTTGATTGCATCACTTCATTGATCACTTTATTGAAGAGATAGATATTCTTCATGGTCACCCTCATTTCAAAATTATCTTCATCTCGTTGATAGATCACGTCTTCCCATTTGAACAATCTTTGCATGCGCGGTGTCGATCCGGAGAAATAAGGCTCCAGGGAAGCCACATCATCTCCCAGCGCCAATTGGGCATCAGAGTCCATGTTCAGTACAGCAAGCGAAATGAGTGATGTTTCATAGTCGTTGGTGGTTTGTGCAATGAGTTTACCTTTCGGATTCACTTCCAGGAAATCTTTTTTGCAGGAAGTTGCTGACGTGAGCATCAAGGCAATTCCGAAGCTATATAGTATTGAATGTTTGATCTTTTTCATGAACACAGTGTTGAATGATTATTGAAAGTTCACATGCATCCCGAAGGTGATGGTTCCCTGGCCTGAGCGGTAAGGAGTGGTATTGATTGTGGGATCAGTTGTATACGGTGTTGAAGGTATCCTGCTGCCGGTGGAGGCTTCATGGAATTCAGGATCGATCCCAAACTTATTGGCCTTCCACAGCATGATATTGGAAACCTGTACATAGAACCTGACACTTTCGGTAAACAGTTTACCGGCTACATGAGATGGAAGTCTGTATGAAAGAGTAATGTCTCTCAGTTTAATATAGGAGGCGCTTACAACATTGATATCGCCGCTTTGATAATATGCTATTGACCTTCTCGAAAAACTTGAGGAAAAATTGGGATCGTAGCCTGGCACATTGGTGAATGCTTCATCTCCTGGTTTTCTCCATCTGTTGAGGAAATCCGGATGTAGCTGGGAGTAGTAGCCGCTGCTGGATCCCTGGTTGAGAGCATTGCCATGACCGATGATCCTGCCTGCGTAATTCCCACCGGGAACATCTCTTCTCATTACATGTCCGAGATTGAAAATCGTATTGGCTGAAAGCGTGAAATTATCATATCTGAAAGTATTAGAGAATCCTCCGTTCCAAACAGGCTGTGTGGTACCCATGAAAACAACGTCTTCAGGTTTGGCCACATTGGGCGCTTTGGTAATGGTTTTGTCATTCAGCATGATCTGCGGATCGCCCATATTATCGAGTCCTGCATTTTTGTAGGCGAAGAGCGCGAATGCCGGATAGCCCGTAACATATTGCGCACCTACCAGCCTGTCTCCCGTACTAAGGGCTTCGGGATTGTTCATTTTGGTGATGGTGTTCTTATTGTAACCCAGTACGAAGATGGTGTTCCAACTGAAGTGGCGGCCTTCAACATTCACTGTATTCAGTGCAAGTTCGACACCCTTGTTCTCCATATTGCCAAAGTTCCCGGTAATAGCTTCGTAGCCGGTGAATGGATTCACTGTCATGTTACCAAGGAGATCATTTGTTTTCTTACGGTATACATCAACCGAACCATTGATCCGGCTGTTCAGTATAGAAAAGTCTGCGCCAAAATTGAGCGTATTGGTACTTTCCCAGGTAAGTTTTGGGTTGGCGGCAGTGGCAATGATCAGTCCTGTATTGTTCGGCAGGAAGCCACTTGTCTGTGGCGTCATGATATCCCTGGAAGCAGCGGTGCCGGCGGCTGGCGAGTTTCCGGCGATACCCAGTGTTGCCCGGAGAGCGAGCCTGTTGAGCCAGGCGATATTTTTCATGAATAGCTCATCGCTCATCATCCATTTGGCTCCGGCACTCCATACGGCTCTGTTCTGGGCTGATTTGTCCAGTCCGAAGAGATTGCTCTTATCAGCTCTCAAGCTTCCATTGATGGTGTAGCGGCGGTTGAAAGTGTAAGCTGCATTACCATAATAGGAAGTGTAGCGGCTTTCAAATTCTGTCTGTGAAAAGGGGGTGTTCACCAATACGCTGGTAAAAAGGTTATTGGGCATTACAGTACCGAAGATGCCGCCAGCGCCCAGTCTGGCATAGTCCACCGGTCCGAATGTCTGTAATGACTCGTTGTATCCTCTGACCAGACTGCTATTATTGATGACGAGCTGGTTTTGCGCCTCCTGGCCAGCCAGCAAGGTGAGTTGATGCAGCCGGTTGCTCCAGCTCCTGTCATAGATCAATTGATTCCGGATGGTCCAGTTGCGCTGGTTGATATTACTCACCTCATACCGGCCGCCGGTTTCGGGTAGATTATAAACCGGAATGGAAGCAGTGGTAGGCGCCACTGTGAATGATACCAGTTCGGATCTTACGCGGTAACTTTTGGCATCATCATAGGAAGTGATCTTTTGATTTCCCTTGATATACCCATACACACCTTCGAATCGGAATCCCCTGGGCAACGTTACTTTCACACCTGCAGTAAAGCGATTGAGCAGGTTATCGCTTTTTGTGTAACCGTAATTGAATTCATCCAGCGGATTGTAATCAAGGCTTACACGGCTCCTGGCCTGGAAATCAAGCCTGGTAGAGTCTGACAGGATACCCATATATGGCATGCTGAGATTGTTTCCCTGTTCATCCCTGAATAACTGGTAGGGATAAAATCTGTTGTCGATGGAGATATTCCGTTTGGTGGAACTGATGGTATTGGTATGGTCGCTGATAAGATAAGCCTGCAACCATTTATTGATATTGAAATCCTGTCGAAGGTTGATCTTGTAGGTATTGTTCTTATCACCAGGACGTGGAGAAGTATTGTTGGTCCAGGCAAGTGACCCATATACCGAGTATACTTTTCCTCCGGCAGTAAGGGAAACGGTATGGTTTGTCAGGAGTGCATTACGGTACCAGAGATCTTCGATCTGCTGAAGATTGTTGATGGAAGCGAGACTGTCCAGGCTTTTATTGGCCTGGCCTGCTGTAATGATCCCGCGATATTTGTTGTACATGATCACTTCATGCGGTGGCAGTCCGGTACCGCTGATAGAGCTGAAAGCGGTAGCCTGATTCCAGTCGTTGTAATAGAAATAATCATCGGTCATGATCTCCTTTACTGTTTCGATGAATTGTTTGCTGGATAGTACGGGAGTATAGTCGAGGTCCGGCTTTCCGATCAGGTTGATGAAACTATTGTATTGCACTTTTATTTTTTCACCCTGATTTCCTTTTTTGGAAGTGATCACAATCACTCCATTGGCGGCCCTGGATCCCCAGATGGAAGCGGCAGTGGCATCCTTCAGAACGGTAATATCTGCAACGTCCTGCGGATTGATACTGCTGATATCATCGATAGGGATACCGTCCACAACATAGAGTGGATTTCTGCTGGTGCCGGTGTATTCGTTTGGCCCGGTCATAAGTCCGATAGTGGAAAGCCCCCGGATGGAGATCGGATTGCGGCTCTGGCTGGCATTGTTGATGGTGAGTCCAGGCACCAGTCCATCCAGGCGCTGCAGGATATTCATAGTGGTTGAGCGATCTGCTACGAGCCTCATATCAGGCTTAGCAAAAGATCCGGCGCTTCTTTCCTTTGAAATGGATTGATAACCGGTGTTTACGACTGAAACTTCATCTAATCTGGCTATAGAAGGCTTGAGAGAAATAATCAAAGAAGATAAAGAATAACCGGCACCTCCCGTTTTAATTGCCTGCCCGTCAAAAGACACGGCAACGGCGGTTGTAGCAGAGGTAATTTTCAACCCCACTTCACTGTAGCCTATATAACTGATAACGAGAATATCACCCTCGTCTGCCTGAATGGAAAAAGAACCATCACCAAGAGAAGAAGTAGACTTCCTGGTTGTTTTATTCGTAATGGTAGCACCTGACAAAAAATTGCCATCCGGGCCTGTAACCCTGCCACGAATGGGGGTAGCCGGGAGGTAAATACCATTATTATATTCCCCTGTCCCGGCGGAATTGCGTTGCCCGTCAGCAGACAAGGAAACGGCAGTGTTTTTTTCGGAGATGAGAACATTTTTACCGGAAATCTCAAACGTCAGAGGTTGCGCCTTAAACAAGTCGGTAAGAAATTTCGCCAAAGGAACATTAGTAACATTAACGGTCACAGGTTTGGAAGACTTCAACACCACATCCGTATAAAAGAAAAGATAATCTGTCTGGTTTTGAACAGCATTCAAAACAGCCGACAAGGGAACATTTTTACCTGAAAATGTAATATTCTGGGACACTCCTTTTGCCGCTACGTTTAAACAGGCGACTGTCAGTAAGAAAGCAGTCAGCTTCATAACTAGAAGAGTTTTGGTCATGCGGCTGGTACCCCCACGGGCCGGCCATCCACAAAAAGCATTTTTTGTCATAAATTTGCTGTGTTTGGGTAATGTGATAAAGCAGTCTTCGGTGACTATTTTTGTTTGTGTTGCCCAGACTTATATCCGCTTCGTCTGATCCACGAAGCGGTTTTGTTTTGAGCAAAAAGTTTGTATCAGGTCATATTTTTAGTTTTGTCTCGCAGGTTTTACAAACCAGGTTTTGTCATTTCCTCAATAGCATAAACCCCACCATTCTTTCACTGGCTTTTTTTCAGCAATCAAGAGCTATAATAAGATGGAGATTTAATTTATTATCACCTCCGGCGAGGTGTGGCGCGTAACAGTATTCAACGGATCAGGGAATGTGAATAATCAGAGAACTATCAATGTTTTCCCTTCCATTCTATATTTCAAATTCAATTTCCCAAGCATGTTTAAAACCTCGGATAGACCAGCGCTTCTGTAAATACCTCCCATGAACTTAAATGCAGGCTCTTTACCTTCAAATCGGATATCTATGTCGTACCAGCGGGAAAGCTGGTTCAGTACTTCACGAACGGTCAGGCCATTGAAATTGAATGCGCCATTTTTCCACGCCAGGGCTTGGGAGATATTGGCGGGCTGAACCTGTATAGGCGCTGAATCGCTTGTTGCTTTGTTATCCCGGGTCTGATCCGCAATTTCTACCACCGCCTGCTGACCGGCTTTGAGAACAACCGTCTTTTCATTCCGTATTTTATTTTCTCTGTCATTCCGGACTTGATCCGAAATCTTACTCACTTTAACACTGCCTTCAACCAGCGTTGTTTTAATGGCTGCTTCGTCAGCATAAGCATGGATGTTGAAACTGGTACCCAGTACTTGTATGGTCGATTGGTCATTCACATCAACAACAAATGGTTTGGCTTTATTTTGAGCAACCTCCATGTACACTTCACCGGTGATTTTCACTTTTCTATTCTTCGCAGCAAATGCTGCAGGATAAGTAATGGATGAAGCAGCGTTTAACCAAACCTGCGTTCCGTCAGGAAGTGTAAGTTTGTATTGCCCGCCGCGCGGGGTGCTCACGTTATTCATCATCATTTCATCCGGTGAAATGCCTTGCAGATCATATCGGATTTCTCCATTCGCGAGCTTCACCACATTGGCATTGCCTTGCCGGGCGATGGCACCGGTAGCTGCACTGTCCAATATTATAGTACTGCCGTCGGCGAGGGTTAGTATAGCCTTATCGCTGCCAGGCAAAATATCCGCATCAGGCGAAATATTTTTTTCCGCTTTCACCAATGCCTGTTGCGTTCCTTTTGAAGAAATATAGAGGTAAGCACCGGCCCCAAGAATAAAGATGATTGCGGCCGCCCAGCCCCATTTGCGGAGGAAATGCACACGGTGTGCAGCTGGCTTCGATTCCCGCGCCAACAGAGTAGCCAATGTGGTCGATTCATCCCGCTTCTCTTCCTGCCGTTGAAGTTCAGCATAAAAGAGATTCATCTGCTGTAAACTGGCCTTATCCGTCAATGCTTCATACATCTGCCGGGCAGCATCGGAGGAGTTTCGCCAGGCTTCCAGTTCTTTCGCTTCCTCTTCCGAGAGTTCCTGTGATATCTTTTTCAGCAGTAAAAACGCAATATATGATGTTGATGATGCCATTGTGTATTATATGATATCCACGAAAATGGATAAATGTGCAAAAGCAGGTCAGATTTTTTTAAAAAAAGCGATAAGTGACAAAAACAAATTGACCAGCAGCGAAAGCAGTGATCCATTCTTTTTCATCCATGCCTGGATTAATTGTATCGCTCTTCGTTTCTGGCTACGCACAGTGGCTGGTGCAATCTGCATGATGTGTGCTATCTCCTCCGGAGTGCGTTCCCCCTGACAATACAGTTCAAAGATCCGCCGGCAATCGCCAGGCAGGCTTTTTGCGGCCTTATTCATCAGGTAAAGCATCTCTTCCTGAACCCTATGAGCCATAAACTGCTCGTCTTCCTCCGTAACCTGTTGTTTCATGCTTTCCATCCACTTTTCCTTTCGCCCCCGCGAAGCCATCAATGAATAAGCGCGTTTGCGGACTGTGGCAAAAAGAAAATGCCTGATATGATCGTCCGATGTTATCCGCTCTCTTGACTTCCAGAGTGCCAGGAAACTATCAGCAACTACATCCTCCATATCCCCCCGATCTGGCAATAGCCTGCTGGCATAGAACAATAAACGGTAGCGGTAAAGCGAAAACACGGTGGAAAAGGCCGCCTGATCCCCTCTGACAATGCGGGTAAATAGCTCCTCTTCATGACCGATATGAGAATCTGCGCTCATCTATATAATTAATTGTTATCCAATTTCTTGCAACTAATGATTCGATTGTAAAATAGAATAATTATGGACTAAGCAATTTCTGTAGGAAGGTATATAATAGACAATTCCAGGTCTATAAAAGGTTACTTACGAAGCACTCACTGGAAAAAAGTGATCCAATGAAAACACTAAACTAAAAATAATCCCTATTTAGAGAAAATTCATTTGTTTAATTGCAGAAAGACAATGGGTTCCCCCAACTAATAGCCAAAGATTACGGCAATTGATGATCCTGACCAATAAGCATCCCGATATCCTTATTGTTGGTTCAGAAGATACAACGGCAGATTTAATTTTAGACAGGAAATGGTATAAAATGAAGAAAGGATCACTTGCGTGATCCTTTGACTAAAAGATAAACAACTTATAATCGGAAAGCTGTGATGCGGACTGGACGGGACTCGAACCCGCGACCTCCGCCGTGACAGGGCGGCATTCTAACCAACTGAACTACCAATCCAAATGCGGGTTGCAAATATAGGAGTACCGATTCAAATTTCCATTCTTTTCCAACAAAAAACTATTATTGTGCTGAAATGAGCACGCACCCGTTCTGCAAAAAAACAAGATTAGCCCCCACTCCCAGCGGTTTTCTTCACCTTGGGAACATATTCTCCTTTATCCTTACCGCAGACCTCGCCCGCAAAAAAGGCGCTTCCATTCTGCTCCGTATCGACGATATGGACCAGGCACGAGCCCAGGACCAATACCTCCAGGATATCTTCGACACCCTCAATTTCCTGGAAATCCACTGGGATGAAGGCCCGCGAAACGTACAGGAATTCAAGGAAACCTTCTCGCAGACACACCGCCTGCCTATCTATAATGAACTGCTCACCCGACTCAAAAACCGGAAAAAGGTCTTTGCCTGCAACTGCTCCAGATCCTTACTTCAGCAGACTGCTCCGGACGGTATTTACCCCGGCACCTGTTTGCACAAAGGCATCCCCCTCGATACACCGGACGTAAACTGGCGGCTCATCACCAACACCACCGAAACCTTCCGGATCAATTCTCTTGAAACGAATATCTTCACCTACTCCCTGGACGAGAAAATGTCCAATTTTGTAGTCAGGAAAAAAGACGGTCTCCCCTCCTACCAACTCGCCTCCCTCGCAGACGATATCCATTTTGACATTGACCTTATCGTAAGAGGGCTGGATCTCCGCCCCAGCACCATCGCACAACGATACCTCGCCAACCAACTCAAACCAAACTCATTTCAGAAAGCAGCCTTCATGCATCATATCCTGCTCACTGATGAAACCGGTAACAAACTTTCCAAAACCGCCGGCTCCATTTCCATTCAATACCTCAGAAAAGAAGGGAAAAAGAAAGAAGATATTTTCAAACTGATCGCCAGGTTAACCAACACCAACGAAAAAGGCATCCACAACTGGCAGAGTTTTGCGGATGCCTTTTTTAAAGAAGATTGATCAATATTATTAATGCCCTGCTATCACGCCTTCCAGCTCTTCCAGGGTCTTACCTTTTGTCTCACGTGTCTTGAACCAAACAAAGAAGAAGCCAATTAAACAAACAGCCGCGTAGATATAAAAAGTATTGTCTTTGTACTTATCAAACAATATCGGGAATGTAAACACCAGAATAAAATAAGCCAGCCATAAACTGATCACGGCAACAGACGTAGCTGCACCACGAACCTTGTTAGGGAAGATCTCAGCAATCAACACCCAGGTCACAGGAGCTAACGTCATCGCATAAGTGCCGATAGCCATCAACAGGAACCAGCTAACATTCGCAGATCCTGCCGCCAGCATGTTTACAACAACAACATATAAAATTGCCAGTCCACCTGCACCGATCAACATCAGCGGTTTTCGGCCTAACCTGTCCACCAGCAGCATCGCCAGTAAAGTGAACACTAAATTGATCGCTCCAATGAACACTGTCTGCAACAACTGATCATCCTGCGAAGCACCGATACTATCAAAGATCCGCGGCGCATAATTGAACACCACATTGATGCCGCATAACTGCTGGAACACTGCCAGGCCAATACCCACCAGCACTGCAGGCAGTATGCCCCTGGTCAGCAACACCCGATAATTCAGCTTCGCATTACCAGCCATCGACTTAGTGATCTGCTCCAATGTTTTACTGGCAAAACCTGCCCCACCGATCTTTTCCAATATTGAAACTGCTTTATCTTTTTGTCCGGCACTGATCAGCCATCTCGGGCTTTCCGGTAAACGCATCGCCCCTATCAGGAACAAAGCAGAAGGTATCGCCCCCAAACCAAACATCCACCTCCACGCATCCACACCATGATTACGCAGACTATAATTCACCAGGTTGGTGATCAGTATACCGATCACAATGGTCAGCTGGTTGATCGCTACCATCCTGCCCCGCAAATGCGCGGGAGAGATCTCGGAAATATACATCGGCGATAACATAGAAGCCATGCCCACACTCACTCCTGCAATAGCGCGGCTTGCGATGAAAAAATTCCTTTCGCCCGAAACCGCCATCGCCAGCGAAGACACCATGAAAACTGCTGCTGCTATCATCAGTCCCCGCTTGCGGCCGTATTTATCTGACACGGCCGCTGCAATCACACAGCCCGCAATAGCGCCGATAGCCAGACTGCCCGTTGCAAACCCTTCCCAGTATGCGTCCAGTTCAAACTGCTTTTGCAAAAATGGCAATGCGCCGGAGATCACCGCAAAATCAAATCCGAACAAATAACCTCCCAACGCGGAAATAAAGGAGATACCGAGAATATATTTTTGATTGAATGTTTGCTGTTGCATGATTGTTATACGGTTTAATCGCTGCTGATGCCGAATTCAAATATAGTGGTACTACGATAAGGTGAGCCGGGATGCACAATCGTATCCGGAAAATGAGGATGGTTCACGCTATCCGGAAAAGCCTGCGTTTCCAACGCAACAGCTCCATGCCGCTGATAGGGCACACCCTGCTGTCCGGTTGTTTTACCATCCCAGGAATTACCGGTGTATACCTGTATGCCTGGCTTGCTGGTGTACACTTTCAAAGTCCGCCCGGTACTGTCTTCCGTCAATAACGCTGCTTCTTTCAAACCCACCCTGGCATCCAGTACGAAATTATGATCGAAGCCACCATCACACACCATCTTGCCAATATCCTCACCGATCCTCTTCAGTTCACGGAAATCCAGTCCGGTTCCCTGTACCGGCAGGATCTTTCCAGTAGGGATATTGTTTTCATTCTTCTCTGTATAAAATCCTGCAAATAGTTTCAGTGCATGTTGAAGTACAGAGGGTTCTTCAAAACCTGTAAGATTGAAATAACTATGATTGGTGAGGTTTACAGGTGTACTCTTATCTGTAGTTGCAGTATAATCTATCTGTAACCGTCCATCTTCATCCAGTGTATACAATACCGTTACTGACAGATTTCCAGGATACCCCTCCTCTCCATCTTTACTTACATACGAAAACATCACCCCGCACTGGTTTTCATTCTGCGCCAATGCCGAAACCTCCCAAACCTTATGGCTCAATCCATCAAACCCGCCATGCAGGTGGTTTACACCATTGTTCTGTGTCAGTTGGTAACTGTTTCCTTCCAGCTCAAACTTACCTGCATCGATCCGGTTGGCATATCGCCCGGCCACTACGCCAAAATAATCCTTGTTCACCATGTATTGCAAAGGATCTGAAAATCCTGCTACAATATTCCGCGACTCTCCATTTTTATCAGGAGTATGAATGGACATGACCGCGCAACCGATATTCGTAAGATCCACAGTGATCCCACCATTCTGCAATGTCACCTTCACTATCCTTTCATTACCGGCAACGGGCACGGAGACTGACGATGGTTTGTATGTTTGTTTAGTGATCGCCATTATTTAATCTGCATGGTTTGGTGAGCAACAAAAAACGGGAACATCTTCAGGTGCGTCATCGCGCCCTGGTGGTTGATGTCCAACACCAGCACATCCTGCAGCATCTGCCTGGCCTGTTCTTCATTACCCAGACCAAGATGGCCCAAAGCAACGAGGTACTGGCAATGGATCTTATTCCTGAGATCGAGGTCCACATCAAAGACCAGCATATCCGGCAGGGATACAGCAAAATAATCAATATGGATCACATCATCCTGGTGCTGTTCACCAAAGGCAATGAAACGGCGGAAGATGGCATCCGCTTTCTCCGGTGCTCCAAGCTTTCTCCAGGCCAGAGCCTGGTAAACGATCTTATCCGGCTGGGGATCGTTATAATAGATAGCCTGTACAGGTTCGCTGATGCCTACTGTGGCCTTTATGAAATACTCTTTCGCCTTCTGATCCTGGTGCAATTGCTCATACGCACATCCGAGCAAATAATGGATATCGTTCTCCTGTGCTCCAAACAGTTTTCCTTCTCCCAGGTTCTCAGGATATTTTTCGAGTGAGGATAATAATTCAATAGCCTTCTGCTGATCCTGCTCCAGCAAAGCCTGTTTGGCCAGTTCAATATGACAAAGCAGGAACTGGCTCAACACCTTACCTTCCCCGCCCTCCCATGGATGAAATTTGCGCGCAGCCAGCAGCTTACGGGCCTCCTCAAATTTCCCCAGGTTGTTGAAGAGCGTGGCGCGTTCCAGGTAGAGATCGTCACGCTGCTCTACCAGTGCGGGATAACGATCCAGCAACGCCAGTCTCTCTGCAAATGGTTTTCCGGAAATTTTATATAACTGATCAAGCTCCATCAGCACCCTCGCATCCTTCGTATCCAGCTTGAAAGCAGTTTCCAGGAGCTCCTTTGCTTTGGGCTTGTTCTTAAGCTTATTGTAATTGGCAAGGCTCAGGTTACGATGCACAGTGGCAAAACTTTTATTCGCTTTTCTCGATTGCTCCCAACTGGCAACAGCTTCCTGATACTGACGTTTATCATACCAGAAATTACCCAGCGCATACGCTGCTACAGCGTCTTTCGGATTCATCTCCAAAGCGGATTTCAGGATCAGCGACTCTTCCACCTTGTTCGGGAAACAGCCATCAGCACTCAGCCCGCCAGCTGTTGTCAGGTGCGCCGACTGCTCTGCAGTCAATCCCGCTTTACCGGCAAACCATGCCAGGTAATAGTGCACCATGGGTGATGCAGGACCTGCAATGGCGACAAATCTTTTCAACAGATCCATTGCCTCTGCATAAAACCCTGCATGTGCATATTCCAGCGCTAGCTCTAAATAGTTGTTCCTGTCATTCCTCATCAACAACTCAAACTTCTGCAATGCAGCCGCAGCTTGTTCTCCGGAATACAAGCCACTCAATTCATAATAACAACCCGCATTGAATGGGTCCATTTTCACAGACTCCGTTGCAAATGCAATCGCTTCCGCCTCTCTTCCCAATTTTCGCAGCAATACCACTTTCAAGTGCCTGGTGGTTATGCTTTGATAATTCCTGATCAGGGATTTCTCTGCATGTTGTAAAGCCAGTGTATAACGTTGTTGTGTAGCTGCAATTCTAGCCAGCGCCAGGAACCCGCTATGTTGCCAGGCATCGTTCCAGGTAGCTTTGAAAAAACTTTCGTAAGCATCGGACAGCTTATCCTGCAGTAACAGGCTCCAGCCCAGGTTATAGTAAGCCTCCCCATCATAAGGGTTCGGATTTCGCGTGGTAAGCGTTTCAATGGCGCGGCGGAAGTAAGGTTCCGCTTTCTCGAACTGACCGCGGCGCAGCAACAACAATCCCATTGCATTGTTACAGCGGATATCACCCGGACTGCGGCGTAACGCCTCCTCATAATAATCTACCGGATTGAAAGTAGCATGTCGGTATTGCTCCAGGTGCAGGCCATTCAGAAACAATTCTTCCACCTGCCCGATTTCATGAGGCAGTTTTGCGGCAGTGGCAGCAGCGGGGACCGGCTTCTTCGTTGCCGGCTCAGGCTTCCAGCTCACCAATTCATTACCTTCACTATCCAATACAATGATCTGTAAAGAAGTCAAAGCCGATGGCTCTGAGTCCTCATATTTATCCAGGTATACATTCTCAGGAGACAGTGTGACCCAGGAACGCTTCACCTCATTTCCATGCTTCAGCAACAACACACAGGCATCTTTGTAAACGGCTGTTGCATATACTTTCAGTAATACGATATTGCCTTCCACCTCCAGGTTCACCATCGCTTCCTTCGTTGCATTCTTTACTGCACCGATCAAAGCATAAGGCATGAAGTATTGCTCGAAACTCTTTACCTCATTGGGTTGCATCCAGCTGAAGTCCGGCTGGTTATCGGTAAATACACCCGTCATCAGTTCAATATAAGGACCATCCTCATCGGTGAGGTTCCTGTCCCAGGCAAAGCCGAAATCTCCATTGCCCCAGGTCCACTGTTTCTTACCTGGGCTCAGGTGATGATCGGCCACATGCAGCATGCCTGCCTGTGTATCGTGTTCATAACATCCCATGAAATCATAGCCTGATCTGATGGCCATATAAGAAGTAGGAACAGGAATGGTATCGTAGCGGGAAATATCCGTGCCCGGTGCATAGTTAACTTTGTAGTAAGTACCGGTAGCAATAGGGAAATCAGATACATCGCGCTTTCCGTGATCGAACACGGCATATACATCAGGAGGGAAAACAGATTGATAATGTTCATTCACTTTCACGGCAGGATTGGCCCACCAGAGAAAGGTCTGTGCAAACGCAGAGCGGTTGAAAAGCCTGCCTTTTATTTCGAGATATGCTTTTCCGGGATGTAGTGTGAATCCGGCCATACCCTTGGTGCGGAACATGAGCTCGGTCTCATTCACCCAAACCGTTTTACTGCCATCAGGATGTTCTTCAATAGTGTAATCAACAGGACTGAAAGTACTGGGCCTGTGGTGCTGTGGCCAGTTGAATTCAATACCACCTGAGATCCATGGACCGGCAAGCCCTACCAGCGCAGGTTTCACCACCTGGTTATAATAAACGAAATCTCTTTTCCGGATCTTGTCGTACGCACGCTGAACACGCCCGCCCAATTCAGGCAATACCATGATCTGGAGATATTCATTCTCCAGGTACAGCGCAGTATATTCTTTGTCGTGTTTCTCATCATGGATCTTTTCAATCACAGGATGTGGATACACTACGCCGCTGCTGCCCTGGTACACCCGTTTCTCCAGGAACATTGGATTCTTTTCCGGTTCACCGGTACCATAGGTTGGTATCGAGATCTTTTCTACCCATGCTTTTACACTCATAGCAATATTTTTATTTTTTTGCGGCTCTCTAATTAATAGGGACCAGCCTGACCATTACAGCATCCCTTGCCTGGACGGTAATGGCCAGTTCCTGCTGATCTTTATTTATCCTGCCTGTTTCTTTTCCTGTAAGGATGTCCTGCACTATATACGAACCGGGTTTCCAACCAACTTCAGACTGCCTGAAACTTTCAGTGAAAGGTTTATCCAGATCGAAGTTGAAGGCAGCCAGCATTACCGTATCTCCGGCCAGATAATACCCAAGCTGCAGGTTCTGCGCCTGCCCCAGCGGGAAACGCAACGGGGTAAACGCTCTGGGCGCACTGAAGAAATCGCAGACGGCTCTATTGTCCAGGAACAACCGGCCGCGCTCCGCAGCCAGCTTATCCCGGAAATCAGAACCATCACCGAGAATACTACCCATTACCATCATGGACAGCAGCCTCACTTTCACATCCTGCTCACTGATCGCTTTGTTCTTCTGGAAATTCTTCATTACCACCACGTCCATATTGGTGTACGGCCAGAGATTACCCTGCGTCCACCAGAAATTGGTAGCGCTGATCATGCTGGCAGCTGTGCTGCCGTAATGAGGCCATCCAGGAATATCATTGCGGAGATGCGAATACACATCGGTACTCAGAAATCTCGTATGAGCATACTGATTAGGGAACAACGGAGAGATCGCCTGTGTAATGAAGATATCCGGCCCCATGATGGAATCCACCAGGTGACGCAACAGTTTCATCCCGTAATTGTAAGCCTGAATACCTGTACGCACCTGTGGGTCATAGCGGCGTGCTGATTCCAGTGCCCCTGCCGATAAAAAATCTATTTTGATGAATGTAGCATCGATGGCCTTTGCCTTCTGCAACTGTCCGATGATGAAATCTCTTACGTAAGGATGGGTGGGATCGATGGGAAAAGCGCCCCAGTCGCCATCTTTATAAGGTACATAGTTTCCCTGCTCATCCAGCAGGATAACATCGCGAAGCGGATGCTCAGTACCTGTGAGTTTTGATTCTCCGATATGCGTTTTCCAGGTCCAGAGAGAAAAAGGAATGAAATAGAAGCCCATCTGCTGCCCCCTTTTCTTTCCATACCTGCTGATGCTTTTCAGCACTTCCGTGGAATAGGTATTCTGGTCATAGGAGTCCACGCTCAACACCGGCTGCGTACTCCTGTTGAAGTTCTTCAGCGAGTTCAGGTAATCGGAGATCTTTCCAACATCTCCGGGCATCATTACTTTTTCGTAACCAAGGACCCCTTCCACTCCAAAACTGTTCCAGTAGAATGGTGCTGCCTTTTTCCATTCGCTCATCCCGTTCACTTTCTTCAGCACGCTGCCGAATAATTGCAGGTCATTCCGGATATCGGCGGAGCCAGTGAGGAAGAGTAATGGAGAGAAAACGGATTCTCCCAGCTGCGTGCCATGTGGCATCACATCATGGGTACCATCTTTTCCGCCATAGGAGTCAGGTAGTCCCTGTACATCCTTTGTAGCAGCGCCACCGAAGACGATGAGCGAATCGATGATACCTTCCACATTACCTGTACTATATTGAATACCGGTTTTCCAGAAATCATGCATCACACTTCCTGCCACAAAACCTGCATTGCTGCTGGCATCGTAAGCAGAAGCCAACTCGTAACTCATACCTCGTACGGTCTTATCTGCAGAAGGCCATCGGCTGGCAATCACATCAACCCAGTTATCGTTGTCGAACGGATAATCGGTGAAGACGGACTGTTTACCCGGCATCTGCACTTTGCCCTGATATGCCGGCAGGATGGTGAGCGGTGATATATTCCTTGTCTCTAGAATAATATCTTTTCCGGTCAACTGTCCCTCCGTACTGATCAGCAGGAAGGGATTGGATTCGTAGATGGTGATATACTGTATGAGCTTTGCTTTCTTTGCAGCCGACTCATGCACCAGGTTAATACAGATCCCCTTTCCCAGCGGGTCTTTGATGGCATCCGTAGTTACATTGTGCTGATCGAAATCAACAGACACCAATGTACCTTGTTGCAGGTCGTTCACATAAGCCACCGTATTCTCAAAGGAAACGCCATTCGTGAACCTGTAACTTACTTTACCATTGCCCAGGTTCACCAGCACTTTCAGGTGCGGATTGCTGAACACCATGTTCTCCCCTTCCATTTTCTGCTGTTGCGTCATTCCGGCAAATGGCAGTAACAACAGTAAGCATTTAAGCGCGCTCCGTACAGTCATCATCAATATCATTTTAGTATCCGGGATTCTGGTCGGTTGGTTTCAGAGAACGGTTCAGTTCGAACTCTACGGAAGAAATCGGGAACAGCAGGTTCTTCTGCGCGATATAGTTCGTAGCATCCGGATTATAGGCTTTCACATTGGTGAGCAATTTGCCGGTACGTTTCAGATCGAACCAGCGCCAGCCCTCAAAGCCAAGTTCACGCATGCGTTCTTTCAGCAATTCATCGCGCATTTCCGCTTCTGAAGGTGCGTGTCCCAGCACCACTTCCCAGCCATCAAGGCCGGCACGGCCGCGGATCTTATTAAGCTGCGTGAGTGCATCACCGGTCTGGTGCAATTCATTCAGTGTTTCTGCATACATCAGGATTGCATCCGCATAACGGAGGAAATAAAGATTGCGGGAAGAAACGCCACCATTGAGGGATTTCCCCTGCGTGATATCATATTTCTTTACGTGTGGCTTGCCAACATCAGCCCACCAGCTGTAATCCACCACGTTTCCACTGGCATCATAGAAGATGTAGCGGATGCTTGCATCCCTGCGCTCATCGCCACTTTCAAAGCTGTTGGCATAGTAATCTGTAGGGATTACCACATGACCACCACCACCACTCCGGGTATTGTTGTTATGCCAGCTTCCCAGCGTATTTGCCTGTCCGTTAGTAAATCCATTATCATTGCTGTACTGGATCTCGAAGAGTGATTCTTTATTGTTCTCATTCACTTCCTTAAAGAGGTCTGCATAATCATCCATCAGACCAACATTGGTGAGTGTCATCAATGGCTGCAGGGTGGTCCTTGCATTTTCATAGTCCTTTCTTGTGAGGTATACTTTACCGAGCAGGGTTTGAGCAGCTTCTTTATTGGCATGACCTACTTCAGCAGTCCCTTTGGGTTGCAGGTGATCAGCCGCAAATTTCAGGTCATCGGTGATAAGCTTGTACACTTCATCTTCGGAGCTCCTGGCTTTTCCGCCATTGGCGTCTGCTGCAGGGTCCACCACCTCTGTAGGCATCGGCACCGGACCGAAGAACTGCACCAGTTTGAAATAGTAAACAGCACGGAGGAATTTCGCTTCCCCCATGAGCCTGTCTTTCATCTGTTGCGAAGTCTGGGAAGAAGGAATATATCTTACGGCCTGGTTGGCGTTGAGAATGCCTTTGTACAGGTTGTTCCAAACGCCCTGTACCAGCTGGTTCTGGGCGGTAAGCAGACTGTTGTAACTATTGATACCGTCATAATGTTGCCAGTATCCGCCCCAGGTGGGAACAAAAGAAGAGGTCTTACCTTCATCGGTACCCACGATGCCGAAGAAATAATAATCTCCGTTGTTGTACTCCATGAATTTGCGGTAAATGCCGGTAACGCCGGAAATAGCGCCCTGTTCAGTTTTGTACAGGTCTTCCGGGCTCATGGCTGTTTCCGGAGTGATCGCGAGTTGTTTGTTGCAACCTGCAAGCGCCACCACCACTGTGATGGCTGCGATCCCTTGCTGAATATGTTTATATATGCTAAGCATGGCAAGACAGATTTACAGAATTAAAAACTTAATTGAAGACCAAACAGGAATGTGCGGTAGCGTGGGTAGGTATCATACTGGCCTACGCCGATCTCCGGATCGATGCCCTTGTACTTTGTAAAGAGGAAGGGCTCCACAGCCTGCACATATACGCGCAGTGAATTCACCTTGATCTTGTTCAGCAATTCGTTCGGCACATTGTAACCCAGGGTGATATTCCGGATGCGGATGAAATCCCCCTTCTGTGCAATGTAGCTGGAAGTGCCTGCCGGCAAGGCCTGCAGCGAACGACCGAACTGATTGGGACGAGGCACATCCGTATTGGTATTGTCTTCCCTCCAGAAATTAAGTCCTTCTTTCAGTGTTCTTGTAGATGTTTTGCTTGAATAGTAGAGATAATCCTGGTACGCCTTATTGCTGATCATATGGCCATACGTGTAGTTGGCGAAGACCGTCATGGAGAACTGCTTGTACCTCCAGTAGCTCCAGATACCACCCCATCCTTTAGGCACGGTACGGCCAACGATCACGCGGTCATACTGGTTGATGATCTTGTTGCCATCCATATCTTTCACACGAACATCACCAGGCCTTGCATTGGGATTGAGTGTGAAATCATCCCCTTTCTGGTAGAGGCCATCATACACATAATCCACGATAAGACTGTTGGGTGCTTCGCCCACTTTCAGCGTAGGGCTCAGGGAATCCACGCCAGGCAACAGTTTGGTGATCTTAGACCTGAACTTTGACCAGTTTACATCCATCTGCCAGTCGAAATTTTTACTCCTTACCAGGTTGAACTTTACACCCAGGTCAATACCACGGGTATTGAGCTCGGAGATATTGATCCACTTGTAATCGAATCCCTGTGAAGGGGCCAGTGAGCTGTTCAGCAGCAGGTCGTGCACATTCTTATTATAGAAGTCCAAAGTAATGCGCATGAAGTTGTTCAGCACAGCCAGGTCGAGGCCGGCATTGAATTGCCTTTGCTCTTCCCATTTCAATGCAGAGTTGCCCTGCAGGCTCGATCTTATCTGGAAGCCCGGAGTCTGATTGGATCCGTTGTACGGATAAGCGCCTGGGATCATTTGAGTGAAGATGGCCGTCTGATCGATATCCTGGTTGCCCACGATACCATAACCAACACGGATCTTCAGATCATTGAGCCACGACTGCGTTTTCAGGCCGATGAAGGGTTCATCGATGATACGCCATGCCGCACTGATACTGGGGAAATTACCGTAACGGTTCTCTGAACCGAAACGCGAAGATCCGTCGCGCCGGATCGTACCATTGATAATGTAACGGCCTTTGTATTTATAGATCACACGACCGAGCATACTCGCTACCGTCCAGTTGAAGTAATCACTGCTGATTGCATCCCTGTTACCGGCCAGGTCCATTCGCTTGTAGGTAAGATCATCGGTAGGGAAGTTGGAGGCTTCTTCGTAATTCCACTCCTGTCTTCTCTTCTGGTAAGTGGCACCGGCGAGGAAATCGAAGTTATGGTCCTTGCTGGGCAGCCAGCTGTAATTAAGGGTGTTCTCCCAGAGGAAATCCCTCCATCCGAAATTCTGCACTTTAGCGATGCCTTTTTTGGCAAAACCGGTACTGGTGGTTCTGGGATAATACTCGAAGCGTTGGTTCTTGTATACATCCAGACCAAAGCTGGAGCGGAAGGTAAGGTTGGGAATGATCTTATATTCTCCGTAAAGTGAACCGAGGAAACGGTCATCTACATTGCGTTGCGGGTTCTGAGTAAGTGTCAGCGGGTTATTGAAGAGCAGGTTACCGCTGGATGGATCGAAGTTGGCGGAGGGCTTGCCTGTTGAATCGTAAATACTCATCAGCGGGCTGATGGTTAGTGCATTGTAGTACACTTCATTGCTCACCACATTGTTCACGATATGGGAGAAATTGGTATTCACTCCTACTTTCAGTTTGGCGCTCACTTCAGATTCCATATTCGCTTTGAGCGAGTAGCGCGTGAAATTGGATCCCCTGATGATACCATCCTGGTTGAGATAGTTGCCGCTGAGGTAGAATTTATTCTTGCCAAAACCATTGGATATGCTCAGGGTATGGCTGCTCTGCGGAGCAGTCTGCGTAACAGCGCCCACCCAGTCCGTCCATTTTCCACTGGCGATATTGCGCCTTTCATCTCCATTGAACAGCAGTGTGTCCAGCAGGTTATTATTGGGCCATGCCACGGGATCTTCATCGCTGAGGCCCACGCGGCGCAGGTTTACGTAATCGTTGATATTATCCACGAAGTCGTAGCTCCTGATCATTTTCTGAAAACCAACATAAGCATCGTAGTTCACGGTTGTCTTGCCGCTGTTTGCTTTTTTGGTGGTGATGATCACCACGCCTGCAGAAGCCCTGGAGCCGTAGATGGCGGCAGCAGAGGCATCTTTGAGAACATCGATCGACTCAACATCGTTCGGATTGATCTCGCGTAGGTCATAGCTAACCACAATCCCGTCTACCACATAGATAGGACCTGATCCTTCAGCGATGGCGTTGATGCCGCGGATCCGTACGGCCGTACCGGCACCGGGCTGGTGACCGGTGTTCACTACCTGCATACCCGGGATACGGGCCTGGAGTGCCTGGTTGATATTGGTGACAGGCAGTTCCTTCAGCTCCTTGCCGGATAAGCTGGAAATAGCGCTGGTCACATCTTTCTTGGCTTGTTTTCCGTAACCGATCACCACCACATCAGAGAGATCTGTTGCCTCTTTCTGCAACTTGATCTGAACGGTGGAATCGGATTCGGCTACATTCACGCTCTGGGTTTTGTAGCCCACATGGGTGATCACCAGGATCACTTTGCCTTTTACGGAGAGGGAAAAAGTTCCATCGGCGCCAGTGGCTTTGGGCGTAGCATCCCCGATGGCGGAAACGGATACACCCGGCATCGGTAATTGAGTTTCTGAATCAGTAACCTTACCCTTCAATGTTCGGGTATTCTGGGCCTGGGCCCCGGCTATAAGTAGTGTAGTGAGAAAAAGAAGAAGAGTTAGTCTTCGCATTGCAATCGTTTTTGGCGTTTTAAGTGAGGATGCCATTTCTGACCGAGGGATTTGGCACGATTCAAAATTCGCATTCCTTTTTTTGCCGGAGAATAGGTTATTTTCCGAAAAAGATAGATTTTTATACGGTCATTCACCAACCACGCTTGTCAGCCATGTCTATAAAAAAAGGTCGTAAAAAACAGGGATTCGAAGGGCAGAAGCTCATTGTGCTCCCACAGAAGTTAGATGCCGGGTTCCTGAAGAAGGATCCCATCACCAGACAGCTTTATATTACGGATATCGGTTATTATCCCAAGGCCCAGCAGCATTATGTGGACAGGCCGCATGGGATCAGCCAGCATATTATCATCTACTGCGTGGAAGGTCAGGGCTGGGTAAGCATCAATAAAAAGAAGATGGACATCTCCCCGGGCAATTTCATTGTGATACCAGCCAATGCTCCACACAAGTATGGCGTGAATGATGAGGATCCATGGACTATTTACTGGGTACATTTTAAAGGAGAAATTTCCAGTTTTTTAGTGAACCTGATCACCGGAAACTCTCAGAACTATATTCCGTATCTCTCTTACAACGAAAACCGCATCAAGCTGTTCGAAGAGATCTGCATCAACCTGGAAGATGGCTACAGTATCGAAAACCTCCGCTATGCCAATATGATGTTCCAGTATTTTCTCTCCACACTCATGTATGAAGAGAAGTATAACAGGGTGGAACATGCGCAGCCGGATGATCCTATTGCCAATACCATTGAACTGATGAAGCAGAAGCTCGATCACAATATCACCCTGAACGAATTTGCGAATCATTCGCATTTGTCTGTTTCCCATTTCTCCACCATCTTCCGGCAACGCACGGGCTTCTCTCCCATCGAATATTTCAACCAGCTGAAGATCCAGGATGCCTGCCAGCAGCTGGCCTTCACACAAAAACCGATCAAGCAGATCGCTTATGAACTGGCCTTTCATGATCAATACTATTTCTCCCGCATCTTTAGCCGCTTTATGAGCATCTCGCCCAAGGAGTACAGGAAGAAGACCACGCACAAGATCAATGCATAATGATCTGGCAAAGCTTTTGCCTTACTGATATATAGCCGTAAATCAGATTTATGGACAGGAACAGGTTTTGGAGGGAAATTCCTCAATACGGGGATTACCATCCACAGTTATTGGATTTTTCATTGCCGGATGCAATGCACCGGAATCACATAACATCAAAAAAAGAACAGTTATGAAAATCTCCTATTTATCAGCATCACTGCTGGTACTGGTTATGGCTGGTACAGGCTGTGTAAGTAAGAAGAAATTAGACACATTACAGACAAGCTATTCAGATCTTCAGGCAATGAACCAGCAACTGGCCAGGGAACTTTCCACCTGCCAGCAGAATTTAAGCGGCTCCTCCACCAGGGTGAAAAGCCTGGAAGAACAGATCGAATCGCAGAAAGCAGGACTGGCTTCACTGGAAGCCGCATTGCAGAAATGTCTTACCTCTACCAGCCAGGGCAATGTGAACATCTCCAAACTGGTGGATGAGATCAATGCCTCCAATAAATATATCCAGCACCTGGTGAATACCAAGAACAAGAGCGATTCGCTGAATATGGTGCTCACCAATAATCTCACCAGGAGCCTCAGCCGTGAAGAAATGCGCGATGTGGATGTACAGGTGCTGAAAGGCGTTGTGTATATTTCGCTTTCCGATAAGATGTTGTACAAGTCAGGCAGCTACGAAATTTCCGCCACCGCCGGTGAAACATTGGGAAAAATCGCCAAGATCATTACAGACTATAAAGATTACGATGTACTGATCGAAGGTAATACGGAAAACGTGCCCATCAGCCAGCCGAATATACGAAACAACTGGGACCTCAGTGCCCTCAGTGCCTCTTCAGTGGTGCAAGCCCTCAAGAATAATTAT
>NZ_JBQCGW010000074.1:0-14361 GCF_051955275.1 Pseudobacter sp.
CAGGGTTTCCGTTTTTATATCTTTTCTTTTCACGGAATCCATCGGCAGGTAGGTGATAGCATAGCGGTCAGCCAGGATCATATCCCACATCACGGTCTCCATTTCCTCACGGTCAAGCACATCCGAAGGCACTCTCGTTTTATCAGAGCATGCACTGAAAACCGCAGCCAGGCTGATTCCCGTGACCCATGCCACTAATCCGCTTTTCCTCATTTCAATTCCGATTTATAGGTATTGGCATTGGTGATATCTATTTTCATGAGTATATCCCGCGCCTTCTGTCGTTCTTCAGGGGTTGCTTTCTTGAAAATCCTGATCAGTTCCTGCGATTTTCCCTGCAGGAAAAAAGGAATGATCATGGTATTACCGATATCATTGTTGAGGCTGTTGAGCATGTTGAGCGTATTGAGCACAGCGTTGCGTGCTTCATTTTCGTTCTCATACATATTGTCCATTCCCAGGCGGTAATAACTGTACATGGCATCGTGGATGGAATTATACCGGTTGTTCACCAGGTTTTCCACCAGCCAGTAGCGGTTACGCAGTCCGTCAAAAGCTTTCCAGCCGGCAATATCCCTGTTCTCGGGAGCATTGTTGACTATGTTCTGCGCTTTCTGGAAATAAGGATCACCTCCACGAAGTGCAAATGAGTTGAAATCCAGTCCCAGTATGATGTACACGTAATACGCGAAAGTTGCGGAGAGATTGGAAACCAACGGATCGGAGCCTGCCACGCGGTTGTCATTGAATTCGAAAGGCTGGAATTCAACATAACGGAAGGCTACCACTTCGTCCCTGAAATTGATCAGCGGCGTTTCGTAAGTGGAGTTGAAAACGGGGCGGGCGGCCTGCACCGTGATCACTGCCTTGTAAATATTTCCCGGTTGTGCCTCCCCGATATCCAGCAGGAAATTACAATTGATCTTTTCATTTGCCTGGAAGGTTTCATTGGTCCACTTCCGGTTATTCAGGAAACTGGTGATGGTATTCTGTAAAGTGGAAAATACCTTTTTATCCGTCTGCGAACTGATGCGGCTGGCATTGATGGATACGCGGGCATTCAGTTCCTGCGCCTGCCCCAGCATGGGCAGCATGGCCACTGTCAGTATCAGCAATATCTGTTTACGCATATAGCAGGTTTACGATTCTGTCAACAATATCCCTGGCCACTTCGCTCTTGGGCTTTCTGTTGTAGGCCAGTTCCTTTCCTCCTTTTTCAAAGATGGTGACCTTATTGGTATCATACCCGAAGCCGGCGCCGGCATCGTTGAGGGAATTAAGCACAATCATATCTGCATTTTTCTTTTGCAGCTTTGACTGCGCATATTCTTTCTCATTGCGGTTTTCAAGAGCGAAACCAACCAGTAACTGGCCATTGTGTTTGCGTTCACCCAGACTGGCCAGGATATCTTTGGTCTTTGACAGCTCCAGGGTGAATATAGCTTCCGTTTTCTTGATCTTTTCGGCGGAGCGGCTTCCCGGCGTGTAATCCGCCACTGCTGCGGACATTACGGCGAGAGAGGCGGAAGGCCAGTAGTCTATGCAGGCCTGGTACATTTCTTCGGCTGTCTGCACCCGTTGTACTTCTATGCCTTTGGCATGAGTAGTGTTGCTGGTAGGGCCGAGCACCAGCTTCACTTCAGCGCCCCTGCGGGCCAGTTCTTCTGCAATGGCAATTCCCATTTTCCCGGAGGAATGGTTTCCGATAAAACGAACGGGATCGAGCGGTTCGTATGTTGGCCCGGCAGTTACCAGGGCCCGTTTACCTTCCAGGTCGCGGGTCTGGAAAAGATGGTCCTGCAGGTATTGCAGGATGGCTTCCGGTTCTGCCATCCGTCCATCGCCGTGAAGGCCGCTGGCCAGTTCGCCTTTATCCACGGGGATCACTTTGTTCCCAAAGGATTCCAGTGCAGCAAGATTATTTTTTGTTGTAGGGTGATGCCACATATCCTCGTCCATGGCTGGCGCCACCACTACAGGGCAGGTAGCGGAGAGATAAGTGGCCATAACGATATTATCGCATTGGCCTGTGGCCATTTTGGCGAGGGTATTGCAACTGAGGGGGGCTACCAGCATCACATCGGCCCACCGGCCCAGCATAACATGATTGCTCCAGGCCTGTTCTGTGAACAGCTCTGAAATAACCGGGTTCTTTGAAAGGGTGGAAAGGGTGAGTGGGGTAACGAAGTCTTTTGCGGAAGGGGTCATTATCACCCTCACTTCGGCGCCTGCTTTGATGAGCGCTCTTACGATGAGGATGGATTTATACGCCGCGATGCTTCCGGTGATGGCCAGCAATATTTTCTTTCCCTGGAACATAGGCTAAAATTAAGAAGTTTCTGACAGGTAATGTTATGGGGCTTTGCGGTTTGCAGGCCTGTTCAGACAAAAAAAGCGACAGAACGATGTCTGTCGCTTCACGAATTTTAGTTATATCCAACAGCCATATTTAGCTGAACAGGTCATCCTCGTTCTTGCGATGGTAGATCTTGTCTTCCAGGAATTCCTGGGTAGCCAGCAATGCCGGGTTAGGCATACGCTCATAGGCACGGGAGATCTCGATCTGCTCTTTGTTCTCGTGGATCTCTTCGAGGCTGTCTGTATGGCTAGCAAACTCTTCCAGCTTATTGTGCAGTTCTTCTTTCAAACCAATATTGATCTGATTGGCACGCTTGGCAATGATAGCGATTGACTCGTATACATTACCGGTCTTGGACTTGATCACGTTCAGATCCTTGGTTTCTGCTACGTTAGTGGTGTTAGCACTAATTTGACGTCTTAGCTTGCTCATTAGATGTAGCTTTAATATTGTTTTTAGATAGAGTCAGGTAACTGTCCACTTCCTTACGCAGCTTACTGTCCGGGAAGCGATCGATAAAATCGTTGCATTCTGTCACCACCTGTTCAAAACGCGCAGGTTTCTTGTCTTCGATACTGTTGGATGCAAACTGATAATATGATTTGATCACCTGGAATTTATAGTCGTCACTCCTTTCAGAGTCCGGGAAATCATTCATGAGTGTGGTATATGCAATACCGGCAGCCCTGTAATGTCCCATATTGAAATAGAGATCAGCGCTTTTCAATGCTTTGTCCTCCAGTTTTTCGCGGCATTTATCAATGATACCGGTGGCTTCCTTTGAACGGGGAGACTCCGGATGGGTATTGATGAATGTCTGCATCAGGCCGATCGTTTTCTGCGTATTGGTCTGATCAAGCTCAGCCTTGGGGCTCTGGCGGAAATAGGTATACGCTCTCATGTATTCCATTTCCTCTGCTTTAGGGCTGTTGGGGAACACCTCCACAAATTGCTTGAAGAGTGATTCCGCATTGGGCCAGTCGCGCAGGTAATAGCTACAGTAAGCGTATTTATAGAAAAGATCTTCAAACTGTGGTTGTCCTTTCAGGAGGGGGAAGAGCTCAGCATACAGCTGGGAAGCATAATGATACTTCTTGGCCACGTAGTACTTTTCAGCCATCCTCAACTTATACTCATAATCGTTGCTCTTCTGCACTTTGGCAAACTTGGAGCAGGAAACGGCTGTAAAGGCCAGGAATATGAAGATGACAGTTAATCTCATAAAAGTGGGCAAAGTTAAGGATTTAGCTACAAATATTAAAGGATTAGTTATGATCCTCAAAAACCGGAAGTTAATAAAATTATAAAACCCCTTGATCAACCGCCGGGGTTAACCGGCGGCCGAACAAAGGGCTTTTAGTATAAGTCAAAGCAAAAAGATTATCCTCTGCGACGCAGATTCGGGTGCGGTGCAGGAACAGAAGTAGGTCCTTCTTCACCAGTACCGTCACGCAGGTCAACGGTATTGCAATCACCGTTCATTTCACCATATTTGAAGATAAAGCGGTCAGCGCTGATACCTTCTTTTTCAACCAGGTGATTGATTACTGAGTTTACACGATCCCAGCTCAATTGCTGCTCAGTTTTGTTGGTAGCGCAATAGCCTACAACAGCAATCTTACAATCAGGATTGTCTTTCATTTTCTGGGCAACGCTGGCCAGGAGGGCTTTAGCATCCTTGCTCAGAACTACAGTTTTGCCTTTGAAAGAGATGCTTGGCAGGTCACCAATATTGCATTTGGTTTTGTTGAAGCTTCCGCTGTTGATCAGGTCACGGAGCTCTTTGCAGCACTCTGGCTCTGGGCATTTACCTACGCCATCAGCGTCAACAGGCTGACATTGTGTAGGAGTAATGAGTTCTTTGTCTTTGTAGTCAGGAACGCCATCACCGTCTGTATCGCGGCTAACACCATGAGAATCAACAGGTGCACCTGCAGGAGTGTTGGGTTCGTTATCGAACTGGTCAGTGATACCGTCGCCATCAGCATCGTCCAGAACTGGTTTTGGCAGTTTCATGTGACGTGGAGCGTTGATCTCGTTGTAAGCGTAATCCAGCGGATTCAGCCACCAGAGGGGCTCAACAGATTTTGCGCCGATGTTGAAGTTCAGACCAACTGAAGCAAAGTTGAAGATGTCTTTGTCAGGAGTCAGTGCCGGGTTGGTCACTGAGTTTTCCTGCCATTGCAGACCGTCGAGCAGGTCAGTTTTTGCAACTGTTACCCTGTCTTCGATAGCGAGGCTGATGGTTTTGCTGAGCCTGAACTGAACACCACCACCCATTACGAATGTGGGTTTCAATGGCTTACCGCCCAGTTCTGGTCCTTTATCCCTTTCAGCAGGAGTCTCATAAGAATCATCCATCAGATCCTTCAGATCTTTACGGATGTCCTTTCTGTCTTTGTATTTGTATGGTTCTGTACCACCGCCATATTTAGCAACGATAGTAGAGAAATCATAAGGGTTGCTGCCGTTTCTTGCATTCACTTTCACGTCATATACCAGGCCGCCCACACCTACGAAACCGTACATGTTGAAGCCGCTCTTGGCCTTGTGAAAACGAATATTGTTCAGCGTGAATACACCCTGGATGCTACCATCATACATTGTGCTCTTGTAGTTGTAGAACATGTCTGATCCTAATGGTAAACCAGCGTATTGATATTTGATAGTCTGAGCATTTACATTACCTGGCTGCCAGTTCAGACCTTTTGCCTGATAGTAGCCGAATTCTGCTCTCAGTGAAAACACATAACCTAACGCTTTGCGAACGTGAAGCGCACCGCCGAAACCTGGCCTGGAGCGAACGTCACCGGCAATTGAAGCATAGCCGCCTTTGATACCTATTTCCCATTTGTTTCTGGGTTTGGCAGGAAAGGCGTAATTATTTGCCATGAATTCTGTGTGCTGTGGGAGTCTTTTTGAAGGTATTACAGAGGAATCCTGTACGTCATAACTTCCGCCTATTTGAGCAAACGCGCCAGACCCGAGCAGGCACAGTAAGCCAAATAAACCTGTGTACTTTTTGCTTGCCATAACTAAAATTTATGTGAAGGATTAAGAAAACCAATATCCGAATTAGGTGCAAAAATATTAATTGCAAACTAAATACCAAATTTTTTTAACCAACGTTGCAAGCATTATCTTGCTGTCTTTCACCCTTTAAGAGTATAGTAAAACCGGGCTATTTTACTGTTTTATATACACAGTAAAATAGTAAGTTTGCCGTTCTTTTTCCAATCATGAAACTATCACAGGCAATACTACACGACGAACTGGCTGCGTTCGATAAAAAGTTCAGGGAGGCGGTCAAAAGCCAGGTCCCGCTGCTGGACCGTATCATGCGGTTCATTGTGAACCGTAAAGGCAAACAGCTGCGGCCGATGTTTGTATTGCTGTCTGCCAGGCTTTGCGGACCTGTAAATGAATCCACTTACAGGACAGCATCCCTCGTTGAATTGCTGCATACAGCAAGTCTCGTGCACGACGATGTAGTGGACGAATCACCCGAAAGAAGGGGATTTTTTTCCACATATGCCCTGTGGAAAAGCAAGGTATCCGTACTCGTTGGGGACTATCTGCTCGCCAAAGGAATGCTTCTTTCCCTGGACAACGACGACTACCGGATCCTCCAGATCCTCTCCCAGGCCGTTAAACAAATGAGCGAAGGAGAACTGCTTCAGATGGAAAAATCACGTACCCTTAATATCCGGGAAGATATTTATTTTGAGATCATTACCAATAAAACCGCCTCTTTACTCGCCTCAGCCTGCTCCGCAGGTGCGTATTCTTCTTCCCAAAATGAAACTATTGCAGAGAAAATGCGCCTTTTCGGCGAAAAAACCGGCATCGCCTTCCAGATCAAGGACGATCTGTTCGACTATGGAAACGAAGCCGTAGGTAAACCAACAGGTAATGATATCAAAGAAAAGAAACTTACCCTGCCCCTGATCTATACCCTCAATAACGCCGATAAAACCACCCGCCGGCGCCTGATACATATAATAAAGAACGAAAACCGGAACCCGGTGAAAGTACAGGAAGTGATCAATACCGTAAAGGAAGCCGGGGGCATCCATTACGCAGAACAGAAAATGAACCAGTACCGCGACGATGCCCTCGCCATCCTCAACGATTTCGATAACCAGGAAGTCCGCAATGGCCTCGAAGAGCTCGTCCGTTTCACTACTGATAGAAAATTCTGATCATTTCCCTATTTTCATACCTCCACATCTGACAACATGCAAAAACGCTGGAACATACTGTCTGCCGAAGACAACAGGACCGCTGCTCTACGGCAGGACCTCAATATACATCCGGCGTTGATCAAAATACTGGTTCAGCGGAACCTCGATACCTACGAAAAAGCCAAAGCTTTTTTCAATCCCGAACTGTCTGACCTCCATAGCCCCTGGCTGATGAAGGATATGGACAAGGCCGTTGACCGCGTACTCACCGCCTTTAACAACCGGGAAAAGATCCTCGTTTTCGGCGATTACGATGTAGACGGCACCACTGCCGTTGCCTGCATGTTCAGTTTTCTCCGTAAAGTTTATGAACCGGGCAATATCGAATACTATATTCCACACCGCTACCGCGAAGGATACGGCGTATCCAAAGCAGGTATCGATCATGCACATGCGCAGGGAACCACACTGATCATTTCCCTGGATTGCGGTATCAAATCCATCGACCTCATTGCATATGCCCGTACCCTCGGAATAGATTTCGTGATCTGTGACCACCACACGCCGGATGCCATCCTGCCTCCCGCTGTGGCCATCCTCAATCCCAAACAGTCTGACTGCCCTTACCCCTTCAAGGAGCTCTGCGGATGCGGCGTTGGCTTCAAACTGATCTCTGCCCTCTCCGAAAAACTGGAACTCTCCTCCTCTGCCCCCATGGAATACCTCGACCTGCTGGCCACCGCCATCGCAGCCGATATTGTGCCCATGGTTGGCGAGAACAGGATCCTCGTATACCACGGCCTCAAAAAAGCAAATGAAGAACCCAATTATGGCATCCGCGCCCTCAAAGAGCTCGGTGGTGTACAGAAGGAACTCTTCATCAACAACCTCGTATTCATGATCGCCCCGCGTGTGAACGCCGCCGGCAGAATGGACGATGGCAGCAAGGCCGTGCAACTCTTCCTCGCAAAGAATATCGATGAGGCCCGGCAGTATGCCGCTATCCTGCATTCGGATAACACTGACCGTAAGGAAGCCGATAAGAATATCACCGACGAAGCACTCGCTATCATCAGCGCCGACCTTTCCATGGAGAAAAGCAAATCCACCGTGGTGTACCAGTCGCACTGGCACAAAGGCGTGGTGGGTATTGTTGCTTCACGGCTCATCGATCATTACTACCGACCCACTATCGTACTCACGCAGTCAGGTGAATATATCGCCGGCTCAGCCAGAAGCGTGGCAGGCTTCAATGTGTATGAGGCCATTCACCAGTGCCGCGATCTCCTCCTGGGATACGGAGGACACTTCTATGCAGCAGGCATGACGCTGGAGCTTGATAAAGTGGAGGCATTCAGGGCAAGATTCGAAGAAGTGGTGTCTGCCACTATCACAGATGACATGCTCATTCCCGAGATCAATATCGATGCAGTGGTCACCCTCACGGATCTCAAACAAAGCTTCTTCAATATCATCAAAAGAATGGAGCCCTTCGGCCCTGAGAATATGCAACCGCTCTTCATGGTGAGTGGTGTTACCGATTCAGGTTACTCCCGGATCGTGAAGGATGTTCATATCCGCTTCTCCGTTAAACAGGGGAATATTCTTTTCAACGGCATCGGTTTCAACCTCGCTTCCAAATTCCATCTGCTGCAGAATGGCCAACCCGTGGACATCGTGTTCAGCCTTGAAGAGAATGAGTGGAATAACGAAAAGCACCTTCAGTTGAAGGTGCTTGACTTGCGGCAACATATTGCCTTATAATTTCTGCAGTAAATTTTACGCCTCTGTTTTCAACAGGTCCACACTGCGGCTGATGAAGCTGGTCAGCTCCGCGCCTTTCAGCAACCCCTGGCTCAGCAATGCAAGATCTGCAAGATTGCGTGTCATTTTTTCCTGCTTGCCTGTATCGGCAGTTGATAACAGTTGCTGGTAGATCGGGTGATTTCCATTGACCGTCAACGTTACTTCATCCGGCATATTTGCGTAGAAGCTGCCCATGGGACCGCTCATGGAAGCCATATCTTTCATCCGGCGCATGAACTCTGGCCTGGTAGCTACCACCGGCGCCACATCGGGGCTCAGCCCTTTCAGCTCAACAGTAACCTGTAATCCGGCCGGTGTGATGGTGAAGAGTGATTTCAGTTTGTTCTGCTCTTCTTCACTCAGCACCATATCAGTATTCTCCTGCTTGTCTATGAGATTGTCCGCAATATCGGAATCCACGCGGGTGAAATGAACATCATTCCATTTTCCTTCCATCTGGTTGATGAAGCTGGCATCGATCAGTGTATCCAGTTTCACTACAATATAACCCTTGGCCTCAGCCGCTTTTACATATGCATCCTGTTGCACGGTATCGGTAGTGTAGAGGATCACCAGTTTACCGTCTTTATTTTTTTGCAGGGTCTCTGCAGCCAGGCGGTATTCTTCCTGTGTGTAGAACTTGCTTCCATCGGCCGATGCAAAGAGATGGAATTTGTTTGCCTTCTCCAGGAACTTATCGTCCGTCATCATACCATACTTAACAAACAGGCCGAGGCTGTCCCATTTCTCCTCAAAGGAAGGTCTTTCGTTGCGGAAGATCTCATCCAGTTTATCCGCTACTTTTTTAGTGATGTGATTGTTGATCTTTTTCACATTGGGATCGCCCTGCAGATAACTTCTGCTCACGTTGAGCGGGATATCCGGAGAGTCGATCACCCCCTGCAGCAACATGAGGAATTCCGGTACGATATCTTTCACTTCATCCGTTACGAAAACCTGGTTGGCGTAGAGCTGGATCTTGTCTTTCTGTATTTCATAGTTCTGCTTGATCTTCGGGAAATACAGGATGCCCGTGAGGTTGAAAGGATAGTCAACATTCAGGTGGATCCAGAAGAGCGGCGTTTCATTATAAGGATAGAGCTCCTTATAGAAACCCTGATAATCTTCAGCGGTGAGCTCTGAAGGTTTCTTTACCCAGGCAGGTTGTGTATTGTTGATCTGCTGTGTATCTTCTTCTTTTTTATTTCCGATGAAGAAGATGGGAACAGGCAGGAAGCGGCAGAATCTTTTCAGCACTGATTCAATGCGGGACTCTTCCAGGAACTCCTTGCTCTCTTCATTGATATGAAGAACGATGGTTGTTCCGCGTTCTTCCTTTTCTGTATTTTCCAACAGGTATTCAGGGCTGCCATCGCATTCCCAGCGAACCGGCTGTGCGCCTTCGCGGAAGCTTTTGGTAAAGATCTCCACCCTGTCGCTCACCATGAATGCAGAGTAGAAACCCAGACCGAATTTTCCGATGATATTGTTCTCGTTCTGTCCTTTGTATTTATTAACGAATTCTTCTGCACCGCTGAATGCCACCTGGTTGATATACTTCTCCACTTCATCGGCAGTCATACCAAGACCGCGGTCTGCGATAGTGATGGTCTTGTTCTCCGTATCCAGTGTCACTTCTATTTTCAGTTCTCCCAGTTCTCCCTTTGCTTCTCCGATGGAGCTGAGGGTCTTCAGTTTCTGGGTAGCATCCACAGCATTGCTGATAAGCTCACGAAGGAAGATATCGTGGTCGCTGTAGAGGAATTTCTTGATGATAGGAAATATGTTCTCGGTTTGAACCCTTATCGATCCTTTTTGCATAGTGCCAGTTATTTGCACGGAAGATACCAAAGAGAATGCCATTGCCTGCAATACGGAAAAAATGTCAGTTGATTGAATGGATATTTTCTGCCCGGTCTGCTTCAACATATATTTTTTGCACCTCAAACTGCCGCGAAAACGCCCTGGTTTTTTAAATTTTTAGTGGCTTCCGGCAAGAGCTAGTTTTACCGGTCTACTTAAAACAAGTCTATGAAGAGAAGTAAATCAGTATCTCTGTTATTGTGCTGCATCTGTGTGTTATCGCTCAGTTTCTGCTCCAAAAAAGACAAGCCGCTGCCTGATGACGGCAAAACCGGCGTTACCCTTGAGTTTGATGGCAAGACCTGGTATTATGAAAAGGCCCATGCATTTGCGGGAGACGATTACTTTGCAGTGGAGTGGGAATTAACGGAGAACGGAACCACCCTGTACGGATCTGTCAGTTGGGAAGAGCCTGGAACCGGTAAACGCGTATGGAATATGGACAACCAGTTTTTCTGGTATCCTGAAGGTTATAATGCGGAGTTATCCTGGCATAGTTACTGGAAAGGCGGGGATGATGCCGAATGGAGCACAGGCGCCGTGGAGATCACCAAATTCGGGAATGTGGGAGAAACTGTGGAAGGGACCTTCATTGTTCAGAATTCCGGTGGATACCGCGGTACACAGTCAATTTATCAGGGTACCAAAGAGATCAAAGGAAGCTTTAAAGTGATCAGAAAATAAAGCCGTTACTGTTTTTCCGGGACGGATAATGAATACCTGGGGGTGAAGGCTATCACAGGCCAGTTTATGGTGCTGAGGCAACCGGATAACCTGACAGCTCCTGACAGGGAGGAAGAGCAGGCAGAGGAAAAGAAGGAAACAAAGAGTAATGCCCGGAAACGTAATTAATTCAGTCAGAGGCAATTGTACACAAAGTCCTGTCCTTAAAACTTTTCTCTCCATCCTTTTGCCGGATGCTTACAAGTCTGTATCTTTGCAGCCCCTTAACCGGAAGTGGAAACGCAGACGGGACAAGGGGCAGAACAAATTTCAATTATTTTAAAAACAAAACAGGGATCATGAACAATTACGAATTGATGGTGATTTTTACCCCTGTGCTTTCTGATGACGACTTCAAAGCGGCTCAGAAAAAATACACCGAGTTCGTTAAAGAACAAGGCGGTGTTATTGTGCACGAAAATCCCTGGGGTTTGAAATCACTGGCGTATCCGATCCAGAAAAAGACCACTGGTCTGTACTGGGTAATGGAATATCAAGCGCCATCCACCTTCAATGAGCAGTTCAAAATTCAGATGCTCCGTGACGAGAACATTCTCCGTCACATGTTCACTGCACTCGATAAATACGCCGTCGAGTACAATGGTAAAAAGAGAAGTGGTGTACCTACAGGAACTGAAAAAGCAATCGAGGGCTAATCATCATGGCAAAAGCAAATGAGATCAAGTACCTGACGGCCATAAAGACCGAGAAACCAAGGAAGAAATTCTGCCGTTTCAAGAAATATGGTATCAAGTATATCGATTACAAGGACGCAGAGTTCCTGAAAAAATTCCTGAACGAACAAGGTAAAATGCTGCCCCGCCGCATTACCGGTAATTCTCTGAAGTACCAGCGTAAAGTGTCTCAGGCTGTTAAGAAAGCCCGTCAGATGGCTTTGTTACCTTATGTAACTGACCTTTTAAAATAAGGAGGACACCATGGACGTAATACTCATACAAGACGTAGATAACTTAGGTGCCAAAAACGAGGTGGTAAAAGTTCGTAACGGATACGCCCGTAACTTCCTTATTCCGCAAAAGTTTGCGGTAGAAGCTTCTTCTTCCAACCTTAAGCAGTTGAATGAAAGAATGAAGATCGTTCGTAAGAAGGAAGAGATCATGCTGGCAGCTATCAAGGAAGTAATTGCTAAACTGAAAGAAGGAGCACTGTCTATCGGAGCTAAATCCGGTACCAGCGGCAAGATCTTCGGCAGCGTAACTTCTCTTCAGCTCAGCCGCGCCATCCGCGAGCAGAAAGGATATGAGATCGATCGTAAGAAGATCTCTATCGTTGATGAAGTGAAAGAACTGGGTGCTTACAAAGCAACTATCGATTTCGGCAACGGTCATTCAACCGAAGTTGATTTCGAAGTAGTAGCTGAGTAATCTGAAAGTCTTCAGATAATTCAAGAGGGTGGAAAGCAATTTTCACCCTCTTTTTATTGCGGCCAGCCACAGATTTTGCAGTTGCCCGGCAGTTCAGGCCAACCCTCCCCACCCCACAATGCGCGCCCCGCCTAAACGGCTGTTTACCCGGCACATATCAGAATTTCTTCAAATGCTTACCCACTTTGGATTTGATTGAAAATTTATTTGGAAAATCAAATTATTTCTTATCTTCATGTATGGGTTAATGACCCGGTTCTCGTGTTCTGAAGTGCTTTACCTGTTTTCCGGTTTCCTCAGTTCATTGAAGCAACTTGCGTCATTATCTGTTTTTTCAGAACATCTAAAATTATTGTTACAATGAACATTTACGTAGGGAACCTTTCCTGGCAAATGACCGACGACGATCTGAGAACCTTATTCGAACAATACGGTTCTGTAACTTCAGCAAAAATCGTAAAGGACAAAGCCAGTGGCCGCAGCAAAGGCTTCGGTTTCGTTGAAATGCCAGAAGATGGCGAAGCACAAAATGCACTCACCAGCCTGTACGAATCTGAAGTATTAGGCAGGAAGATCATCGTTAACGAAGCTCAACCAAAACCACAGAACGGTGGCGGCGGCGGCGGCGGCTTCAAGAAAAGAAGCTTCGGCGGCGGCGGCTCCGGCGGCGGCGGCGGTTACAAAAAAGGCGGCTTCAACAGAGGCGGCGGCGGCGGTTACAACAGGGATTTCTAATCAACTCAAAGAATCGCTTCAACATAATCCTCTTGCCTGGTGCAAGAGGATTTTTTTTTGCCCTCTCTTTACTTTATAACGGAGATCTACAACCGAATTATCCTTCCACTCTTCTCCCTCTTCCTTCCCAGCCTTTCCTCGCATGTTTAATAATGTTTTAATATTGTTTTAACCCCTGGATAAGGTTCAACCGCCATATTACATGGCACCACATCGGCCCCGGTCCGGCAGAAAGGAATATATCCACAATTGATGCAGATTTTACCGTTCTCAATGTGTTAAGGCACGGCTTTTGTCAAATGATTCATACATCAGCCACAAGCCAGTCAGAACCAAACCGGCAGGAATTATTACACACGTGCAGACAGATCAATACAAACCGTAGTAAATCAAAAGGAGGTACTTGTGCTAACTGTTATTATCCCCGTATTAAACGAACAGGAAACGATTGCCAATGTGGTGAAATTCTGCCTCAGTAATCCGCTGGTGACAGAAGTGATTGTTGTAGATGATAAATCTGAGGACAAAACACCACAGCTTGCCGAAGAGGCAGGCGCCCGTGTGATCACCAGCCAGGTGAGAGGCAAAGGCATTTCCATGAAAGACGGTATCAATGCCTCATCCAATGAGTTCATCGTATTCCTCGACGGAGATATCGATCCCTACCCGGAAGGCACTATCAGCAACCTGGTGGAACCACTGATCAATAATGAAGTGGATTTCGTGAAAGGCAGCTTTGCACGCAATGCAGGCCGTGTAACCGAACTGGTGGCAAAGCCCCTGCTCAATATACTCTTCCCCGGCCTCGCGGATTTTTCCCAACCACTCAGCGGCATGATCGCCGGAAAAAAATCATATCTCAACAAAATAGATCTCTTCAACGATTACGGTGTTGACATCGGAATCCTCATTGATATGTACCTGATGAAGGCTCGCATCCGCGAAGTGAACATCGGATATATCGAAAATAAATCGAAGCCCTGGCAGGCACTCGGTAAAATGAGCAAGGAGGTGAGCCGCGCTATCATCAGTAAAGCTCAACGCACCCATCCCGAAGATGTAAGCGAAGAAGAGATCCTTTCCCTGGAAGCCGTGAACCGCGAAATGAACAAGACGCTCCGCGAGAAGCTCGCAGGCTTTCATAAGATGGCCATTTTTGACATGGACGATACCATCCTGCTGGGACGCACCATCGACGAATGCGCGCGGAAATTCGGCTTTACTGCAAAGCTGGAAGACCTTCGCTCACAGGAGAAGGATCCCATTATCCTCACCAAGCGCATCGGCCTGCTGCTGAAAGGACGCA
>NZ_JBQCGW010000075.1:0-2501 GCF_051955275.1 Pseudobacter sp.
TACATGCGCAGTCAAAAAAAACTCATTTTCACCATTACGAACGACTGCACCTTCGATCAGCGCATGATCAGGATCTGCGGTTCGCTGGCCCGTGCAGGTTATGATGTGGAGTTGGTAGGAAGAAAAGAACCCGCCTCTCTCCCCTTCAAGGAGCAGCCCTTCCGCCAGAAAAGACTGCATTGTTTTTTCCTCCGCGGAAAAAGATTTTATATCGAATACAACCTCCGCCTTTTCTTTTACCTCTTGTTCCGGAAAGCTGACCTGATCTGCGCCATTGACCTGGATACCATTCTGCCCGTTCTGGCCGTCACCAGGATCAGAGGCATCAAAAGAGTGTATGATGCGCACGAATTGTTCTGTGAAATGAAGGAAATAGCCACCAGGCCTGCAATCTATAAGTTCTGGAAACGCATCGAGCGTATGAGCGTTCCCCATTTCAACTATAACTATACCGTAAACCTGCCCATTGCCGAAGAGTTTGAAAAGATGTACGGCAGGAAGTTTGAAGTGATCCGGAATGTGCCGCTGCTCCGCCCCCTGGACATTCCTGAAAAGCAAGAGCGTTATATTCTTTACCAGGGCGCGGTGAATGAAGGCAGGAGCTTTGAAACGCTGATCCCTGCCATGAAGCAGGTGAATGCCCGCCTGATGATCTGTGGTGATGGAAATTTCATGGATAGGGCCAAACAGATAACAGCCGAACATGGTTTACAGGAAAAAATAATTTTCCGTGGAAAGCTGGTCCCGGATGAGCTCCGGAAAGCCACCAGCCAGGCCTGGGCAGGTGTAACACTCTTTGATAAAGAAGGCATTAGCAACTATTATTCTCTGGCTAACAGGTTCTTCGACTATATCCACGGAGGCCTTCCACAATTATGTGTGGATTATCCCGTTTACCGTGAAATAAACAATCAGTACCAGATTGCTGTTCTTATACACGATCTTGAGCCCGGTACTATCGCCAACCAACTGAATGCACTGCTGGAAGACGAAAACTTATACAAGGAATTACAGGCAAACTGCCTCAAGGCAAGAAACATTTACAACTGGCAGGAAGAGGAAAAGAAACTGATCTCATTTTATTCAAATATTTTATAAGCATTTTGGAAAGGCACTTACATATCGTTTCATTAGACGTTCCCTACCCCGTGAATCATGGAGGGCAGTTCGACCTCTTTTATAAACTGGTGGCGCTCCACCAGGCAGGCGTTAAGATACACCTGCACTGTTTTGAATATGGCCGCGGCCCTCAACCCGAACTGGAACAATATTGCGCATCGGTGAACTACTACGAGCGTCAGTGCGGCCATAAAGGCTTTTCGCACAAACTCCCGTACATTGTGGCTTCCCGTTGCAGCGCCGAGCTGGTGAACAACCTGCTCAGTGATGATTATCCCATTCTGCTGGAAGGCATCCACACCAGTCATATTCTGCAGGACGAGCGTTTTGCCAGCCGCCGCACCATTCTGCGCCTGCATAATGTGGAATACCAGTATTACCGCCAGCTGGCCGATACCACTTACTCTGTTTTCAAAAAATTATACTATCTCCATGAAAGCAAACTGCTACGCTCATACGAAGCAGCCATTGCGGAGAAAGCCTCTGTGATCCTGGCCGTTTCGGAACAGGATGTACAGACCTACCGCAGCAAATTCGGAGTGAAAAATATCATGCATCTGCCGGTGTTCCTTCCATACAATGAGATCAATTCAAAGGAAGGTATCGGTTGTTTCTGTCTGTACCAGGGTAATCTTTCGGTTGACGAAAATGAGAAAGCCGCGCTCTGGCTGATGGACGAAGTGTTCAACGAGATCCCTGCCCACTTCATTGTTGCCGGCAAGGATCCATCCCGCAAGCTGGAGAAAGCCGCGGAGCGCTCCGGCCATACCTGTGTAGTGGCCAATCCTTCCGAAGAAGAGATGCAGGACATGATCAGCAAAGCGCAGATCAATATCCTCCCGAGTTTCAACTGCACCGGTGTGAAGCTGAAGCTGCTCAATGCACTCTTTAACGGGCGCCATTGTGTGGTGAATGATGCGGCAGTGAAGGACAGCAGCATCGGGCCCGCCTGTCATATCGGTACCAATGCCGAATCTTTCAGGCAGATCGTGGCGCAGTTGTATCATAATCCGTTTACGCAGGAAGAGATAACGTTGAGACAGCGATTGCTGGAGCCGTTGTTCAATAATGAGCAGAATGCGAAGCAGCTGATCAATGTGATCTGGGGATAATTTTGGTTTCAAAGGGGTATGTACCGGCGCTGGAAAACATACCCACACCTTTGGGATTTCTTCTTTTGCTTTTTGGGGTGAGTTGGGGCGGAGGAACAATGATGAGCTGTGGGATCGTATGTTTTCAAGGCGCCTTGTACATACCCCTTTGAAACAGCTGGTTGGAGGTGCGGCAACCAGGAAGACGAAATGCTGGTTACATTAAGTTCTGTTCAGGTTTCATAACATAACATAACATAACATAACATAACATAACAAACATAACATTAA
>NZ_JBQCGW010000076.1:0-22721 GCF_051955275.1 Pseudobacter sp.
AATATGAAACGGAGGCCAGCGGCGGCATCAACCTGGATACTATCGTATCCTTTGCGGAAACAGGAGTTGACTTTGTGAGTGTGGGCGCATTGATCCACCAGGCAAAGAGCCTCGACCTGAGCCTGAAAGCGAAAATTGTATAAATTCAGCTGGCGGAATCCTGATTGTTCAAGTAATTACAGAAAACATGTCAAAGAAAAATAAAGGCGATAACAGGGGCATTGTGTTCAGTACTGATCCCAACTTCAAATTTGAGGAAGAGAGCCGGGAAGAGGCTGCTACATTGCCTCCTGCTCAACAGCAGTTACGTGTGCAGCTGGATAGTAAGCAGCGTGCGGGAAAAGTGGTAACGCTGGTTTATGGCTTCGTGGGAACGGATGATGATCTGGAAGCGCTTGGTAAGCAACTGAAGAACTATTGCGGAACCGGTGGCTCAGTGAAAGACGGAGAGATAATCATACAGGGAGATCAGCGTGAAAAGATCATGCAGTTCCTGCAGAAGAATGGGTATAGCAAAACAAAAAAAGTAGGCGGATAATTCCGCAGTGCCCACTCGCTCGCGTCCCCGCGAGTGAGTTATATTCCGTCGCCTCCGGCGACACGGTGTTCGCCGGAGGCGAACCAATAGAAGTAACTCGCCAGAGGCGAGCTACCGGACACACTCAAAAAAAAGGTTGCAACTGATCCGGTGCAACCTTTTTTCGTTTATGCATAAACGTTATGCTTATTGTCCTTGCGCGAGGCTGTACGCTTTCTTATCTCCCCACATATTCAGCAACTCAGAAGAGCAGATCTTGAAATCACCGCTGAGGCTCACGTAGAGGCCGAGCACATCCTGCTGGTGCAGTGGTGATCCGTCGAGGCTTTCGAAGCGGACATTGTACTGATTTACCAGGTTGGTGTAGATGGAGCCTGTAGGCCATACCTGTGTACCGCGGTTGCTGATATTGATCAGGTTAAATTTCACGCCGGCATGACGCTGGCATTTTTTAGCGATGATCTCAGGTTGTGCATCGCTTTCGATGAAGAGGTCAACACCCACGATCTTTTCATTTTCCATTTCTTTGGAAACGAGCATGGGGTTTTCTGCCAGTTTGAACACGGTTTGTGTTACAGGCATATTGGGAAGCAGTTCTTTGGCGCCCTGTTCAGGCTTCTTACCGAAGTTATTGATGATAGCTTCAGAGAACTGGGTGGTATTGAGTGCCTGTTTGTTCTTGTCGCCGAAATCGCCGGTGCGGTCGCCCTGTTCCAGGGTATACAGCAGTGCATTTTCGATGATGGCGGCGTTCTCCATCAGGCCGAGGTGGCGCAGCATGGCGATACCGCTGAGCAGGAGGGCGGTTGGGTTGGCGATATTCTTACCTGCAATATCCGGAGCTGTTCCGTGAACGGCTTCGAAGATGCAGATATGGTCACCGATATTGGCGGAGGGAGCAAAGCCGAGTCCACCTACGAGGCCGGCGCAGAGATCGGAAACGATATCACCCTGCAGGTTGGTGAGCACCACCACGTCAAAGGAGTCCGGGCGGGTAACCAGTTTCATACAGAGATCGTCCACGATCACGTCATCGGATTTCAGTTCGGGATATTCTTTGGCTACTTCGTAGAAGCATTCCAGGAAGAGGCCGTCAGTGATCTTCATGATATTGGCTTTGTGACCGCAGGTAATGCGGCGAGCACCTTTTTTCTTAGCCATTTCGAAGGCGTATCTGATCACCTGGAGAGAGCCTGGGCGGGTAATGAAGCGGCGGCTGAGGGCCACGTCATGGGTGAGCATATGTTCGATGCCACCGTAGGTATCTTCAATGTTTTCGCGAACCACGGTGATGTCGATGGGGATGCCTGCTTTGGAGAAAACAGTATCAACACCATGAAGGGTTTGGAACACGCGCTTGTTGGCGTAGGTATTCCATGTTTTACGGGCCGTAACGTTCACGCTCTTTACGCCTTTCCCTTTAGGAGTTTCCATGGGGCCTTTGAAAAGGATCCCGAGATTTTCAATGGTGTGTTGGGCTTCGGGGGTCATTCCGTTGGAGAAACCTTTATCGAATACCCATTTACCCATTTCAACCAATTCATATTCGAGAGGTACCTTATTGGCTTCAAAGATCTTCAACACGGCATCCATGATCTCGGGGCCAATGCCATCACCTTTGGCTACAGCTATTTTCATATATAAATAATTGATTGTATGTTTCGGCTTACGGTTTCGCAAAGGTATATCGATGCATCTATAAACCTCATTAAAATTGTATGTATTTGGTATAAGCTGCCTGTATTTTTGTTTACCTTTAAGTAAAGAGAAACTGTAGTACATGGTATCGAAAATCTCCGAGGGCATAGAAATCAGCGTCGAAACCTTTTACCAGCCGGATTACTCCAACCCCATTTCCGGCGAATATATGTTTGCGTACCGTATCACCATTGAAAATCATAATCGTTTCCCCGTTAAACTGAATCGCAGGCACTGGTATATTGCCGACAGCAATGGCAGTAACCGCGAGGTGGAAGGAGAGGGTGTGGTAGGTGTTCAGCCTACACTTCAGCCGGGAGAGCGTTACCAGTATGTGAGTGGTTGTAATCTGCGCAGTGAAATGGGCAAGATGTATGGCACTTACCAGATGGAGAACCTGCATAATAAATCGCAGTTCCAGGTGAATATTCCGGTGTTTGAGATGATAGTGCCGTTTAAGATGAATTGATTAATTTCAGATAAAGAAAAAGCCGGCACATTGCCGGCTTTTTTGTTGTAAGTTATTTTCGGAAACAAGTGAATTTGTAGGTGTAGGTGTCAATATCAGTTTTTGTTTTTGTTCCATTCAGGAACTCTTCTAGTTTGGTGTCGAGTACCTTACTTGCCAGCAATCCATTTGCATCTTTTGTATAGGTATAAGTGGAATTGGTGCTGGATTTTGTAGTAGTACCTCCTGGAAGAGGGTTTTCAAAGACCTGAACTGACTCCAGCAAACTTGCAGATATAAGATTCTTTGTGATCAGGTGATTGGGACCTCCTGCTACGTAGCCGAATGCTGCATATAAGGCAAGCCCGGTGCCGTTCGTAAAGAAAGGATTGTATTCTGTATTGTATGTTAAATTACCGGATCCGGTTCGTGTCCATCCAGTACCGCTTGTGGATTGATATTTCAGTTTCAGATTTCCATCAGCAGTGTATTCCCATTCAGGCGAAAGGCCATTTGATATTATGCGGGCTACAGGCCGCCCTTGTGCATCGGTTTTCCATTCCGCTATTACTGTATTGCCTGTTACTGATTGCTTGATATACCCCTTGTCGTCAAATACAAAATTTGTAGTTACCGGTGCTCCGGGTGGTGTGTTTTCACCACCTTGCCTGGTGCTGTATCCGGTGAGTTTGGATCCGGTGTAATTGTATTCTACAATCTGATATAAATAAAGCGTAGGTGTATATCCGTTAGTAATCCATAATTCCGCTTTAGAAAGCCTGTCCTGTTCATCATAGGTGAGTTTGAATGTACCATAGTCACTCTCGAATTCTTTTACAAACACAGGTCGGTCATCTTGCTCAACCGGAGCTTCATCTTTATCTGAACAGGATAAGAAAAAAGAAATGATAAATAAGGAAAGGATGATTTGTTTCATTGACTTGTGTGTTTATCTTTTTTCAGTTGATTATCTGTTCACTTTCTTTAATGAATATTTCACTATATCGATCACGGATTCGCCACTGGGGAATTCCTGTAATACGCCATCTCTGAAACCCTCGGTTTTATGTTTTTGTTTTGTAGTGAGAAGGTAACCATACTCATCATAAGTGTTTGTGTAAGAACTGGCATAGGTTATCAGTTCATGGCCGGATGAGGCTGGGTTTATGGGTACAGTGCGCCATTGGCGTAGTTTGCTGACAGGATTATTGGAAGAAAATATCCGCTCTATATTGGTTTCATCCGCCAGTCCCAGCGCAGCAATCAATTGCCTGACGCCATTAAGGGCTAAAGGGTTCAGCTTGTTGTCATAAATGTTAGTATGGGTTTCATAGGTGTCTGAAATGTGAATTTTACCAGGGTTGGTATAGTTAAGGTTATGTTTCTCATCTATTTTTACATTTCCGTTTGCATCGTATGACCATTCATCGCCAATAATTGAGCCACCTGCTTTGAAAGAATGTGATGTCATTCGTCCCTTATCATCATAAGTGAATCTTGTTGTGTCTTTCAATGCCGGGCGGATGGCTTCTGTCATATTTCCTTTGCTGTCATATACAATTTTGGTACTGAATACAGCATACATACTTGAAGGATCAATGTTCAATTCAATTACTTTTCCATTCTGGTAAGCAACTGTAATGGTATGTGTGGAAACCGGTGCTGGAGGGGCATCTGCTGTGAGGTCAAACGAGGTTACCTGATTGGCTTCATTGTACTTGAACTTGAAGAAAAGATCGTCATCCGTCATCTCAGTGAGCAGGAAAACCTCTTTGGTCTCCGGAACTTCTTCATCCGTTTTCTGACAGGAAGCAAGGCTAATAATTGCCAGAAAAGGCAGTAATACTTTTTTCATTTTGGAATGTCTAATTGTATAATCTTGTTTTTAATTTCATGAAATAGAACAGCTGCTTCATAGTGAAATGAAGAACAACGAAAGAAGGGTACAAGAATGATTTATTCCGGATACTGTAAATGGGGGCTAAAAATCCTGCACTGAGAAGATCAGTGGCTGTGGCAGGAAAGATGGGCCTGAGAATGCAAATCTACAAAGTTTTATTGAGCAAACTGGAGAAACTGAAATTTACACCTGTAGTTTGCCCTGAAAAAGTACGCCGGCGCTTCGCCTGCTTTTTATTACAAAAGGTATTATCTATTTTACCCGGAAGCAACTCACCTGGTAGGGGAAAACTGTTTCCGTAATTCCTGTCGGTTGCCCATTGGTGGTGGTATAAGACTTCCTGGTTTCCGTGATGCTGCTCAGCAAGCCTGACTGATCAAACCCGTAACTGTACCTGATCACCTGCAGGGTTTCTATTTTACTGGCAGCTCCAGGAGTTTGTAAATAAACGGTGTTGGAAATTTCCCATTCTGCGGGCAGATGCGCGGAAAGATACCGGATCATATCCTCCTCTGATCTTTTTACAAATGTGAATGCCAGCAGACCTGTCTTCGCATTGCGGAATGGATTTCCATGAGAAGTATAAGTGATGGTGGATTTGTATTCCGGACCTGCACTTTCACGAACAGGTGGGATTACATCCCCGTTCTTATCATAACTCCACCTGACCTCCTCTGTCTTCAGCGGATTGGTGGTGGTATAACCAGCCAGCCTTCCGCTGCCATCTGTATGCCAGGTTGTTTTTGTATGATTGTTGCCACTTTCCAGCAGGGTGCCGCCGATAGTCCAGTTGAGTTGAGTGGTATCGTATAATGTATATCCAAGGCCGGGTGATGTATGTTCTGCTTTTGCCATTACAGGTCTGATCCAATCGTAGTCAAGTTCAATTGTAGAATATGTGTTTCCCGGAATAACGATCGGGCCGGGATAACTCGTCAGCGTGGTGTACACGATACTCTTCACCCGGTTCTGGTCATCATAACCGAGTTGAACATCGGTACTGGCATTCTTGTATGCGCTTATCCGTATTCCTTCATCATGAGAATAGGGATTGTCATTGTTCTTCTTACATGAAAAAAGCAATAGCGCCGCACTGATGGATAAGATGAACTGCTTCATTGGTCAGGTTACTTTGATGATTGTCAGCTGGTCAATAGATGCGGGACAACCGATGAATACATATCGTTGCAAAAAAATGCAAAAAAGCCGGATCTTATCCACCGTAATAAAAAAAGCGGACGCCCGAAAGAGCGCCCACCTGTTATTTGAAAGAGATTGAACTCCTTACAGTGTAACTGTTTTCTTCATGCCTACCCTGTACAGGATATAACCCATCAGGGCAAAGAATCCTGCACCGAGCAAATAGTATCCGGTTTCGCCCAGGCTTTCAGAAAGACCATGCTCAACGCTGATCTTCTTCAGTCCGTCACGGATACCGGTGTTGGCAGAAAGGAAGGCTACGATAACACCTGCAATGGCGCCACCGGCCACCAGGCCTGTTGCAAACAGGTTACCTTTCTGAAGGTCTTCTTCAGCACCTTCAATGAGGTCGCCTTTTTTCTTCTTCCTTCTGTCTACGATACCACGGATCATACCACCGATGAAGATTGGCAGCGTGGTTGCCAGTGGCAGATAGATACCGATTGCGAAAGACAATGCTTTGATGCCACACAGCTCGATGAAGATGGCGATGAATACACCAACAAGTACAAACTGCCAGTCGAGGTTACCACCAAGGATACCCTTGATAAGGGTAGCCATCAGTGTTCCCTGTGGTGCAGGCAGACTGTTTGTTCCGATAGCGTGCTTGATACCATCAGCCACCATTTCCGGAGTTGGCGTATCCAATACTTTAATGGTAAGACCGATCACGATAGAAGAAACGATAGCTCCGATGAACAGAGAGATCTGCTGGAATTTCGGAGTAGCGCCTACTATATAACCGGTTTTCAGATCCTGCGAAGTATTACCGGCATTGGCAGCCGCAATACAGATCAGGCCACCTACTACCAGCGCCATTGGCTCATACACTTTACCGGTCCAACCTACTGCAATGAACACCAGACAGGTACCCATGATGGTGGCAATGGTCATACCACTGATAGGGTTATTGGAAGAACCGATCAGACCTACGATACGGCTTGAAACTGTTACGAAGAAGGCGCCGAAGATCACCACCAGGATACCGATCATCAGCTTGCTGATGAATCCGTCACCAGGAATGGCATTCAGCAATGTGATCAGTGCGATCAGAACAAGAATACCAATACCAACTACTTTCAGGGAAAGATCTTTATCAGTACGCTCAACTGCTTCTGCAGTCTGACCACCTTTCAGAGAACCAAGACTTCCTTTGAAAGAAGAGATGATGGTAGGGATGGTTTTGATCAGCATGATGAAACCACCAGCTGCTACTGCGCCCGCACCGATCTGGCGAACATAGGCGAGGTAGATGGCCTGTGAGAAGTCACCGAATGTTTTATTCACGGGATCCCAGTTTCCCGCACCACCGGCAACGGCAATGTCTTTCAGGTAACCGATCTTATTCAGCTGCATGGCAATGGCCATTGGATCTACCAGTGAGGCCAGCAAAGGAATGAAAACGAACCAGCACAGAACAGAACCTGCTACCAGTACGCCACCGATCTTGGGGCCCACGATATAACCCACACCGAGATACTCTGGAGTGATCTCGCCGCTCAGCTTGGCTGAAGGGAAATATTTGTTGGCCTGTTTGGTCATGAAATACGGTGTTTCCGCAATCAGGTGCAGGATCTTCTGGAAGAAGGCATACACGATGGCAACACCCAGACCAAGGAAGGCTGTTTTAGCGAAGTCTCCACCTTTCTCACCTGCTTTGAGTACAGAAGCACAGGCAGTGCCTTCCGGATAAGGAAGATTGCCGTGTTCCTTTACGATCAGCGGGCGTCTCAGCGGGATCATCATCATGGTTCCGAGGAAACCACCGAGGATAGCTAAGGTCAGGATGGTGAAATAGTTGAAATAATCAGCACTGCTGGGATCACTCAGAAAGAGGAAACCCGGAAGGGTGAAAACCACGCCTGCCGCAATACTCTCACCGGCACTTCCGGTGGTCTGGATGATATTATTCTCCAGGATAGTTGTTTTGAGGAAAAGGCGGCTGAGTGTGATGGCCATCACGGAGATGGGAATGGATGCTGATACGGTCAAACCCGCTTTCAGCGCCAGGTACACAGTGGCGGCTCCGAAGATGATACCGAAAATCGCCCCTGTGATCACTGATTTCAGGGAGAATTCCGCCATCTTCATCTGAGCCGGTACGAAAGGTTGAAACTTTTGTTCTGACATAGTTTAGCGTTGATTTTAGAAACCTATTTCACTGTACCCATTCTTTTTTCCATCCAGTAGGAGAGTGAGAAGAGCAAAGCCGCGGCTATTGCGCTCATCACCACAAACAGCATGAAGAAATCGTATAGGTTGTTGATTTGGTAGCCGAGGAATTGGGTAGGGCCCTGACTTGGCAGCAATGCTCCGAGCCTGCCGCCGAACTTGTTGGCAACGGCATTACTCAGGAACCATACACCCATGAGAATGGAAGTGAAACGGGCAGGAGCCAGTTTGTTCACCAGCGACAGTCCGATAGGGCTCAGGCACAGCTCTCCTACCGTATGCAGGAAATACAGACCCAGCAGCCACATCATGCTCACTGTTCCAACCACATCTTTCACGCCGTAGGCAATCAGCAGGTAACCCGCCGCCAGGAGTAAAAGACCAAAGGATTGTTTCTTGGGAGAACTTGGTTCAATATTGTGTTTGCCGAGCCATTGCCAGAGCTGGCTGAGGAAAGGCGCTGAAAGGATCAGCCACATGGAGTTCACACTGTTGAACCAGCTGGCAGGGATCTCTTTAAGATCGTAGGCTTCTCCCTGTATATAATAATATACAGCCAGCAGAACGGCTGCAATACCAAGGCCTGTAAACAATTTCTTCAATTCGGAAGGAATTTCCATCATCCTTTGCAGGAAATAATAGAGTACAGCAGCAATGGCCAGAATGAACAGGATCACGTTCCCCATGCTGGTATGCACTTCGTAACTGCGGTTGGTATTCCTTTGAGCAAAAAGGGTGAGTGAAGATCCGGCCTGCTCAAATGCAGCCCAGAAGAAGATCACAAAGAATGCGGAAATAAAGATCACGATCACGCGGCCTCTTTCGGAAGGGGTGAGCGACTGATCAAATAGGATGAGGCCCGATACGGCTATGGCAACACTGAAGATGAAGCAACCGATCCAGTCGAGATCTCCCACATATCTGAATACAAAGAACATGGCCAGACCAATACCAGACCATATGGCCACCGCCATAAAGGACGATTTGGTATTCTCGCGTGCTGGTCCTGCTTCTTTTAAATTATTCTTATTGGGACCGATACCAATACCGTTACCCTGCGGGTCCACTACATATTTATTCTTAAGGAAGATGAAGAACACGGTGCCGAAGACCATGGCCACTGCGGCTGCCATGAACCCCCATTTGAAGGCTCCGGCAACGGGCTGATTATTTACATCATAGAGTTCTCCCAGGCCACCGCAGACCAGGGGCCCAATGAAGGCGCCGAGGTTGATTCCCATGTAGAAAATGGTATAGGCAGAGTCCAGCCTTTTATCGCCTTTAGGATAGAGGCCACCCACCATACTGGAGATATTCGGTTTGAAAAAACCGGTACCCAGGGCAAGTACGGCCAGACCAACCCACATAATGGAATGGGCCAGCGGAATATTATTAAGAAGAGAAGCGCTGAAGAACATCAGCAACTGACCGGCAGCCATCATAAAGCCACCTACAATAATGGAGCGGCGGTTGCCCCAGAGCCTGTCGGCAAAATACCCACCTAATAATGGAGTAAGGAAAGCCAGACCGGTATAACTACCGTAAACGCCGTCATTGGCGTAATCGTCTTTCATCATCAGGGCATTCACTACGTACAGTACCAGCAATGCTCTCATGCCATAGTAACTGAAACGTTCCCACATCTCTGTAAAAAATAGAACAAATAATCCCTTGGGATGCTTTCCCGGATTTCCCGCAGCGGGTGAATTCATATAATGGATTTTGGGTTGTGCAATCGTTGTGGATCAGTCATGCAAGACCCGGAGAGGGGTAGATTATCTGAATAAGGCCTACGTGTTGTGGGATACACGATCCCGCTGCAAACCGCCCTCCGGCTGTGTCCGATCCGTTTTAGCGGCGTAAAATAGTGAAAAATTCACCATACTGCCGGATTCATCAATAAAATTCGCCAAATCAAGGGTGAATACCGAAATTCGCACGGTCAAAAAAGGATAGCATAATAAATATGAATATTTTACTACTTGGCTCAGGCGGCCGCGAACATGCATTGGCCTGGAAACTGGTGCAAAGCGCCCAATGTGATCAGTTATTCATTGCCCCCGGCAACGCAGGCACTGCAAAGTGCGGAACCAATGTGGCCCTCTCTGCCACTGACTTCCCCGCTGTTAAGGACTTTGTATTGAAGAATGGTATCGGCCTGGTAGTGGTTGGCCCCGAAGAGCCACTGGTAAAAGGGATCACCGACTTTTTCAGGAAAGACGCAGACCTGCAGCAGGTGCTGATCATCGGACCCTCCCAGTATGCCGCCCAGCTCGAAGGCAGCAAGGCCTTCGCCAAGCAGTTCATGGAGCGCCATAATATTCCTACTGCGGCTTACCGCGAGTTTGATGCTTCCAATTTCAACGATGGTGTTGAATACCTTAAACAACACGCGCTGCCTGTAGTACTGAAAGCAGATGGACTGGCCGCCGGCAAAGGTGTGCTCATCTGCCAGACCACCGAAGAAGCTGTGAGTGAGTTTGAACAAATGATCCGGCAGAGCAAATTCGGTGAGGCCAGCAGGAAAGTAGTAGTGGAAGCCTTCCTCTCCGGTATCGAGCTCAGCGTTTTTGCCCTCACAGACGGTAAATCATATGTTACCCTCCCCGAAGCCAAGGATTACAAGCGCATCGGCGAAGGAGATACCGGCCTGAACACAGGCGGGATGGGCGCTGTAAGCCCGGTGCCCTTTGCAGATGCTGCGTTCATGAAAAAAGTGGACGAGCAGATCATAAAGCCTACTATAAAAGGATTGGAAGCTGAAAATTTCGATTATACCGGTTTTGTGTTCTTCGGTCTTATCAAAGTGGGTGAAGAACCTTTTGTGATCGAATACAACTGCCGTATGGGCGACCCCGAAACAGAAGTGGTGATGCCAAGACTGGCTTCAGACCTGGTAGAACTGCTGCTGGCAGCCGCCCAGGGCAAACTGCAGCACGTGAGTATCCAACAGGATCCTCGTGTAGCCTGCACCGTAATGGCAGTGAGCGGCGGTTATCCCGGCGATTATGAAAAAGGCCTTCCCATTTCCGGCCTCGACCAGCAGCTGCCGGCCGACAGCCTTCTTTTCCACGCCGGAACCGGTATCAAAAACGGACAAACCGTTACCAACGGTGGCCGTGTACTCTGCGTTACCTCTTATGGTAACAGCATCGGAGAAGCAGTCAATAAATCAAAGACAGCCCTGGAGCAGATCTCCTACGATGGCATCTATTTCAGGAAAGATATTGGTTACGAGTTCTGATAAACGTTTTGCTTTATGAAAGAAGTACATTACAATGATTACCTGGAACTGAACAAGATCCTCGATGCTCAGTTCCTGGAGAGCGACAAGCTCGATCAGCATGCCCACGATGAAATGCTTTTCATCGTTATCCACCAGACCTATGAGCTCTGGTTCAAGCAACTGTTATTTGAAGTGAATTCCGTGGCGGCCATCATGTCCGAAACGGTGAACGACAATTCGCCGGCCCTTCAGACCGTGGTACATCGTCTCAACAGGGTGGTGAGCATCCTGAAAGTGCTGGTGCACCAGATCGATATCATGGAAACGATGACGCCCATGGATTTCCTGGATTTCCGCGATATGCTTCGCCCTGCATCCGGTTTTCAAAGCTGGCAGTTTAAAGAGCTGGAAGCCAGGCTGGGACTGAAATACCAGCATCGCCATGGCCAGGAATATTATATCTCCCAACTGCGTCAGGAACAGATCGACATCATCAAGAAAGCAGAGTCTGAAAAAAGCCTGCTGCAACTGTTGAACGGTTGGCTGGAACGTATGCCATTCTTTGAAGAAGGCAGTCTCTGGGAAAAATACAGGAGTATGGGAGCAGACCCTGCCGGTACAGGCCTGCACCAGTTCTGGGCGGATTACCGCCAGCTTTATTCAGGTAGCCTCTCCGAGGTTGAAAACGCCAACAGGGCCTACTTTGATAAAGTATTCCTGGATGCGTCCACCGAAGACAGGCAACTGAGCCCGAGAGCTACAAGAGCTGCGCTCTTCATTATGCTGTATCGTGGCTATCCCATCATGCAGCTGCCCTTCCAGTTGCTCAATAATCTCCTGGAGATAGATGAGCAGATGAGCATCTGGCGTTACCGCCATATGAGCATGGTGCACCGCATCATCGGCACCCGCGTGGGAACCGGTGGCAGCACAGGAAAGGAATACCTGAAAGGTGCTCTGGACAAGCATTACATCTTTGCGGAGATCGCGAGGCTGACCAGCTTCCTCATCGAAAGAAGGAGGTTGCCTGAACTGAGCCGCGAGATGGAAGTGAGACTGGGTTTTGTACAGAAGTAACCGAAAAGTCAGTATATAACTACATTAGAAAAGAAGTCGACAATTTTAACGCTGAGTGTTAAAATTGTCGACTTCTTTTGTTCTCGGCTTATTGAGCAGGGCGGCATAATCTTCGGCCATCAACTCGTAGGTGAGCGAGTCTCCTTTGTGGTGAGACTTGCCCTGGGAGCGGTTATCAGCCAAAATAACTTTCTACTTTTTCTCAAAGTAAGGGATCTGGTTGCTGAAATCCGCAATGGATCCGCCATTGCCAGGAATGATGAGCAATGGTTCGCCCTGACCGTAGATTTCCGTGTAAATTTTTATACCCCGGATCTCGTAATGTTTACCTGTGGCAGGATTGTTGCCGTAGGGAGTTTTTTTCTCCTGTCCCTGCAGCAGGAGGGATGAAAAAGAGAGTGACAGAAGGACAAGGAAAAGTTTTTTCATATGCTTATATTTTTCTCAGTGAATAGTACAGCAATTGTCAGAAAAATGAAATACTTTTCAAAATACAATTTACGATAGTAAGTGACGTTAGTGCATTGAAAGGATACAGGGGAAACGAATGGCTTTAGCGGTATCCACACTTGTTGAAAAATTACTGTCCGGATCATAGTTCCGCTATGATTACACTTTGTTAGTATCGATTATTTGCATCAATTTTGCAGGCATTACAATCAATCCAAAAATCTGACCTTTTAAAATGGGCTTATTCAACTTTTTCACCCAAGAGATCGCGATTGACCTGGGTACCGCTAATACCCTGATTATACATAACGACGAGGTAGTGGTGAATGAACCGAGTATTGTGGCGCTCGACCGTAATAATCCGAAGAATGTACTGGCGGTAGGGAAAAGAGCCCTGATGATGCACGAAAAAACGCATGAAAGCATCCGTACCATCCGCCCATTGAAGGACGGTGTGATCGCGGACTTCAACGCGGCTGAGCTGATGCTCCGTGAAATGATCAAAATGGTTTATCCCAAGAAGCCTCTCTTCCCCCCAAGCTGGAGGATGATGATCTGCATTCCAAGCAGCATCACAGAGGTGGAGAAACGCGCTGTTCGCGACAGTGCGGAGCAGGCGGGAGCCAAAGAGGTGTATCTGCTGCATGAGCCCATGGCAGCGGCCCTTGGTATCGGGATTGATGTAGAAGAACCAGTTGGTAACATGATCATCGACATAGGCGGCGGTACTACCGGCATCACTGTGATTGCACTGGCAGGTATCGTTTGCGACCAGAGTATCCGTATCGCCGGTGATGAATTCACCGCGGATATCATGGAAGCCCTTCGCCGCTATCATAGCCTTCTCATTGGTGAACGTACTGCCGAACAGATCAAGATCAATATCGGCGCTGCCATGAAGGACCTCGATAACCCACCCGATGATATTCCCGTAAACGGTCGCGATCTGGTGACCGGTATCCCCAAACAGATCATGGTGAGCTACCAGGAAATTGCCGAGGCGCTGGACAAGAGCATCTTCAAAATTGAAGAAGCCATCCTCAAAGCCCTGGAAATGACCCCACCCGAGCTGGCTGCCGATATCTATCGCAGAGGACTTTACCTCACCGGCGGTGGCGCCCTGCTCCGTGGACTGGACAAACGCCTCAGCCAGAAGATCAAACTGCCCGTACACGTGGCAGACGATCCGCTGAAAAGCGTTGTTCGTGGTACAGGCCTCGCCCTGAAAAACTACCAGCACTATCCATTTGTAATGCGTTAGGACTTTTTAAAACTTACCTCCTTTGCGTAACATTTTTGTCTTCATCAGAAAATTCTTCAATTTCTTTCTCTTCCTGGTGATGCAGATCGTAGCGCTGTACATGCTGTTTCATTACAACGATTTCCATGAAGCAGCCTTTATGGGAGTTGCCAACGATATTACAGGTAAGATCAGCAAACGGTACAATAACGTAGAATACTATTTTCATCTCAAAAAGACCAATGAGAGCCTGGCCCAGGAAAATGAAAGGCTCAGGAATATGCTCAGACAGGATTTTGAAATGGCTGATACTTCTGTAAAACAGATCACAGACACCGTTCCCTACGATACTACCGGCGCCCGCCGCAAATACCTTTACCGGGATGCCAAAGTGGTGAACCGTTTCCTGCAGTTCCCCAACAACTATTTCACCCTGCATCGTGGCGAAAACCAGGGAGTCCACAAAGATATGGGCGTTATCAGCCCCGATGGCGTGATGGGCGTTGTGGTGAATACAGGCAGCAACTATTCCGTAGTGATGAGCCTGCTCCACCTCCAGAGCCGGATCAACGGCCGCGTAAAGAAAAGTGGTGAAACAGGACCCGTGAAATGGGATGGCAAAAGCATCAACACCCTGATCATGGAAAACCTCTCTAAAAGCGTACCCGTAGCCAAAGGAGACAGCATAGTTACCAGCCAGTACGGAACCTACTTCCCCCAGGGTATCCTCATTGGCGTGGTAAGTGAAATAGTGGACGATAAATCCAGCAATTTCTATACCCTCAAACTCAGGCCTGCCACCAATTTCGGCAGTGTTGAACATGCACTGGTGATAGAAAACCTGCAGGCAGACGAACAAAAGAAATTAGAAGAGGCCGTAAAAAAGAACCAATGAGTGATCTCGTCAGAAATATTATCCGTTTCATCCTGTTCATCCTGATACAGGTGTACGTGTTGTTCCAGATCCCCCCATTGCACCGCTTTGTGGTCCCTTACCTGTATTTCCTGTACATCCTGTGGTTGCCATTCAATATGACCAGGGCAGGTGTAACGGTGGTATCTTTCCTGCTCGGCCTCTTTCTCGATTTCTTCACCAAAACACCAGGCCTGCATGCCGCTGCCTGTACACTTATCGGATATCTCCGCCCCTTCCTGATCAATATCCTGATCCCACAGGAAGGAGCAGACAAAAGCTATAAATCACCATCCGCCACCAGCATGGGCTGGGCACCTTATGCCACCTATGTACTGATCCTGACCTTTATCCATAATTTCTACCTGGTGCTGCTGGAATGGCTTCAGGTGAAATCGTTCATTTTCCTGCTGGGTAAGGTGGTGGCTACAACAGGTATCAGCCTGTTGCTGATCATGATCACAGAACTGCTGTTTTACAGAAAAGAAAAATTCAGAACGAACTCTGCCTAGGGCAGATTTGTTGCTATTCTTTCAGGTTGCTTCTTATTTTTGTATATTGATCTGCCAATCCTATGGCTCTATTTAATCAGTCGCGTAGTAATATCATCCGTCTCATCTTTGTTGGTGTATTCCTCATCATTATCGTACAGCTGTTCAATCTGCAGATATTATCAGGGAAATACAAGCAACTGGCAATGGACAATGCCGTATTCCCGAAAGTGAAATACCCGGACCGCGGTATCATTTACGACCGTAAGGGAAGGGCCATCCTCAACAATACCATCATGTTCGACCTGGTGGTAACTCCCAATGAAGCCCGCAAGACCGATACTTTCGGCCTCTGCGATATCCTGGGCATCGATACCGCCGAATACCGCAAACGCATGCTGGATGCCAGGTTCAAGAATGGACCTTACCGTCCCTCCATCTTCCAGGACCTGCTCACGCCTGAACTGCATGCCCGGCTGGATGAGAATATCTGGAAATTCCCCGGCTTTGCACTCATTGAAAGACCCGTGCGCGTTTACCCATACAATGCCGGCGCCCATATCATGGGTTATATCGGTGAAGCAGACTCAGGAATCATCAAGCGTTCCGGCGGTTACTACCGCATGGGCGATTATGTAGGAAGATCCGGTCTCGAAGCCTATTACGAACGCGTACTCATGGGACAGCGTGGTGTGGAGCACCTTATAAAAGACAATAAGAACCGCCTGGTAGGAAGCTACGAGAACGGTATCTATGATACAGCCGCCATTGCAGGAAGGAACCTGCGCACCTCCATCGATATAGACCTGCAGGTGCTGGCAGAAAAACTGATCCGAAATAAAGTAGGAGCTGTTGTTGCCATCGATCCGAAAACAGGTGGTATCCTGGCCATGGCCTCCGGCCCAACCTATGATCCCAACAGCCTTACCGGTCCCAATAAACAAAAGAACTACGGCCAGCTGGCACTGGATGTTGCAGGCCCGCTGCTCAACCGCGCTATTCAGGGGCTGTATGAACCTGGCTCTACTTTCAAACCGCTGGGTGGACTGGTAGCCCTGAATGAAGGAGTGATCACCCCCAGCTACGGATATAACTGTCCGGGAAGGTATTTTGGATGCGGACACGGCAAACCCGCCTGTACGCACAAGAATCCCGGACACGCTGCCAACCTTACTCTTGCTATCGCTAATTCCTGCAACTCTTACTTTGTGCAGGTCTACCGCAATACGGTAGATAATCCAAAATACAAGGGAGTGAAAAATGGTTATGAGAAATGGCGCGAATACATGAACCATTTCGGACTGGGAGAACGTACCGGTGTTGATCTTGTAAGCGAATTGCCAGGTCTGATTCCTGATACGGCGCGCTATAACAAGGTATACCGCGGTTCATGGAACAGCTGTACCAACCTTACCCTCGGCATCGGCCAGGATATGATGCAGACCACACCGCTGCAAATGGCTAATGCCATGTGCATCATCGCCAACAAAGGATATTACTACACACCACATTTTGTATCTAAGATCGATAATGAGACCAGTGCCGATACCATGCTGAACCAATACAAGCAAAAACATGAAGTGCTGACCAATATCTCCGATGATGCTTATGAAGCGATCATGAGTGGTATGCAGCAAGTGGTGGATGGATCGGCTTCAAAAGCCAAGATACCTGGGCTGGAGATCTGCGGTAAAACAGGTACCGCGGAAAAATACCGAATCATCCAGGGCAGAAGGATCAAGCTGGACGATAACTCCGTGTTTGTTTGCTTTGCTCCCCGACGCGATCCCAAGATCGCTCTTTGTGTGATGGTGGAGAACAGCGGTTTCGGTAATACATGGGCCGCGCCCATTGCCGGTTTAATGATGGAGCTCTACCTGACAGACAGCCTTCGCGCAGACCGCCTGAAAGAAGTGGACAGGATTTCCAACTCCAACCTGATGCCCGGTTATCTTAAATACCAACAATATATCGAAGATTCTTCCCGCGCCTTCAACTGGGCCGAAAGGTACAAGGATAGTTCACAGATCAGGAAATTCTACAAAACATATCCTGTAAAACCTCCTTTCCCTTCATCAAAGGAAAAGCGCAAGACAGTGATGGTGCTGCCTGACCCCAGATTATTCAACAAACCATTCAACGCATAACGGATATGAGCCAACGTAATCCTGCAATATCTAAAGGCGTGGACTGGGTGATGTTCTGGTTATACCTGCTGCTGGTGGGTATTGGTCTGATCAGTATTTTCTCTGTGACCTACAGGGATGGAGACAGTGTGTTGCAAACTTTCCTGGGTTTCAAAACGGATTACAGCAAACAGTTTTACTTCTTCATAGTAGCCCTGGTGATAGGCATGTTCATCCTGTTGACGGACAGCAAATTTTTTACCGCCACCGCCAATATCTGGTATGCAGCGGGGATGCTGTTGCTATTGCTGGTTTTCCCCTTCCACACGGCGGTAAAAGGAACCGAATCCATCATCCGGATCGGTGGATTCAACCTGCAGCCTGCAGAATTGATGAAAGTGTTTGTGAATATGGCGCTGGCCAAATTCCTGAGCCGTGTTGAAACGGATTTCAGCAGACCGCGCTCGCAGCTCATTGCAGCCGCCATTGTAGTAGTGCCTGCCCTGATCACCATCGCTCAGAAAGAAACAGGCCTGGCGTTGGTTTTCTTCTCCTTCTTCCTGGTGATGTTCCGTGAAGGTCTGCCTCCCGGTTACCTCATCATCGGCTTCTCTCTGGCAGTACTGGTAGTGGCCACACTTGTGCTGGATAAAGATGTACTGGCTATCATCCTCACCGCCATTGCAGCCGGTGCGATATATCTTTTGCGCAAACAGGTGCGCCGCCACAGGAGCGTGCTCTTTGTGATTGTAGCTATCTGGGTAGGATGCGTGGGCGTGCAAAGATTTGTAGTACCCTTCCTCTTTACCAAAGTACTGGCCAAACACCAGGTAGAGCGGATCTTCTCGCTGATCGGTAAAGAGAATCCATATGCGGCGCTCAATACTGTTGAGGGAGAAGAAGAGGTAACACCTGCGAAGAAAAAAGATACTGACTATAACGTGCGTCAGAGCAAGATAGCCATCGGTAGCGGTGGCGCCGTGGGAAGAGGCTTCCTCAAAGGAACGCAAACGCGTTTTGATTTCGTTCCTGAACAACGGACCGACTTCATCTTTTGTACCATCGGGGAAGGTTTCGGCTTTGTGGGCAGCACGATTGTACTTGGTATCTACCTGTTCCTGCTACTCAGAATTGTAATGATCGCCGAGCGGCAACGAAGTGTGTTCAGCCGGTGTTACGCATATGGTGTGGCTTCCGTATTCTTCTTCCATATAGCCATCAATATCTGCATGACCATCGGCCTGGCCCCCGTGATCGGAATTCCGCTGCCCCTGATCAGTTATGGCGGTACTTCCTTACTTTCGTTCTCCATCATGCTGTTCATCCTCATCAGGCTGGATGCAGACAGGCAGATGGTGTTGCGTTAGAATCAAAAACAGTGTGTATGAAAGTTATTCCGCTCAGTGAAGGATCTTTTACGATCGATAAATCCAAGCTGTTCGTTCCGTTTGATCTGCAGCATGATGATCTGCAGGCCCGCCCTACAGGAAGCCTGCTGGTAGAAGTGCAGCCGTTTGTGGTGATCACTTCCGAAGATATCCTGCTCCTGGATACCGGCCTCGGGTTTCAGAAAGATGGTGTGCTGCAGCTACACCGAAACCTGATGGAGAATGGAATCAACCCCTCCGAGATCACAAAAGTACTGATGAGCCATCTGCATAAAGACCACGCAGGTGCTGTGGGCACAGGCTCACTGAGCTTTCCCCAGGCAAAATATTATGTGCAGCGCAAAGAATTTGAATTTGCTTACGAAAAAGGATTTCCTTCCTATATCACAGAAGAACTGGAAAGCCTGCGGAATGCGCCACAGGTACAATGGCTGGATGGAGACGGCGTGATAGATGGTTATATCAAATATGAGATCACCGGAGCGCATAGCCCTTATCATCAGGTATTCCGTATTGTAGATGGCGGCGAAACCATTTTCTTTGGAGCCGACGATGCACCCCAGCTCAACCAGATGAAAAGCAAGTTTGTAGCTAAATATGATTATGACGGTAAGAAGGCCATGGAGCTGCGCAGGAAATGGTGGGAAGAGGGAGAAGTGAATAAATGGACCTTCCTTTTTTATCACGATGTGCAGAACCCGGTGTACAGGTTCTGACAAAGAAAAAGGCTGCATCGTAACCTGGATGCAGCCTGATAGCTAACCTATGAAAAACACGAGTAAAGACTACTTTTTATGAGGCAGTGCCATTTCTTTCCTGCCTTTTCTGCCTCCTTTCCATCCACTCTTTCTGTAAGATCGTTCCGAACTCTTTTTCCGCTTTGAAAAAAGCATTCACTTTTTCGGCAGGAAGCACCTTGCTGAATTCAGCATTATACCGTTTCCTGATGTTAAGATATTTCTCCTCTGTCTCGATCTCCGGGCTGTTATTTGCTTTTGCGTCCTGCCTTACTTTCTTCAGCTCAGCTGAATACTTATTGTAAACGGGCCAGAACTTCTGTGCTTCTTCTGTGGAAAGGTCGAGCTTCCGGGTATAGAAAGCAATTTTGAGTGCTTCGATCTTTGCGCCGGGCTCGCGCGGCGTTTTTCTTTCAACCTGCGCATTGGAAGTGAAGGTGAAAAGAAGAAAAGCTGCGAGTATCGTAAATATTTGTTTCATGTTCATTTCTTAGTTACTGATGGTTTTGAATGGGGCACCGTTCCTGTCTACGTATTGTTGCAGTTCTTCATCGGATACGTCTTTCAGAAGGTCCTGCATGCCATCGGACTCTGCATCCAGGTTGGAGGCCAGGGCTTCGCTGCTTTCAAGCGATGCAAGGCTCTGCTCGTTGAGGAAACTGATCAGCTCTTCATCAGGCAGGTTCTGCACCTTTGTTTTATCGATGCCTGCTGTTTCAGTTCCCGGAGTAGCGGGTTGAAAGAACCACCAGGCGCCGGTGGCCAGCACCAGTAATACGGCTGCTGCAGCTATGTATCTGCGTAGGTTCATCCGGCTGCCCATCTTCACCACTTTGGCGGGTTGCTGTGCCTGCAGTTTCTGCATGATGGTGGCTGGCAACTGGTCAAAATAACCGGCCGGTACCTGGTACAGCGGCGCGTCTTTAAGTTGACTGAGCAATGGAGAAAAATCCTCCAGCTCTTCCTGAACAAATGCTACTGCCTTTGTTTCTGCGAGCGTATTTTCAGTGAGATCTTTAAAATATCCTTCAGGTAAATGAAAGGGAGGCGTTTTGGAAATACGGCGCAGCAGCGGGGAGAGCGTCTCCAGTTCTTCGGCTGCATTGTCCGGCTCTTTTACCATCGCCAGGATTGTTTCCGGCAACTGTCCGAAATATCCATCCGGTACCTTGTAAGGAACAGGCAGCGGGTAGCTCGAAGCCAGTGCCGGGCTTAGTTCCTGTAATTCTTTTAATATATTGTTCCTGCTTTCCATGAGCATTTTTAAGACCTGAATTGTTAAGAGAAGTTTAATGGTTGAGGATGAAATCCTCCACTTTCTTTACAGCGTGGTGGTAAGATGCTTTGAGTGCGCCTTCCGATGTTTCCAGCACACGGCTCATTTCTTCGTAAGGCATCTCATCATAATATCTCAGGGAGAAAACGATCCGCTGTTTTTCAGGCAGCTGCTGAATGGCCAGTTGTAATTTCCATTCCAGCTTGTTTGCATCGAAATGTTTATCGGCCCTGATCTTGTTCTCCAGGTTGGCTGACTCTTCCTCGAATGACACCGAAGTCCTTTTCTTCTGCTGCTCCATCCAAGTGAGGCATTCGTTGGTGGCAATACGGTAGAGCCAGGTGTAGAGCTGTGCATCTTCCCTGAAATTTTCGAGACCATTCCATACTTTGATGAACACATTCTGCAACACATCGTTGGCATCCTCGTGCTCAATTACCATTCGCCTGACATGCCAGTACAGGCGTTCCTGGTATTTTTTAATGATGGCAGTAAAAGCGCTTTCCTTTGTTGACTGGTTACGGAAAAGGGCAAGCAGTTCACTGTCATGAGTGGTTACCGCCATAGGTTAGCTATTTAAGAGATTGGATTAAAGATAGTCTAAATGGTTTAATTGGCTGAATGGCAAGGTATTGTTAAAGGCTTAATGCCTGGAAAAATATTCCCGTGCCGCAAAGTGTTGATTCATAATCAAATAATCGGGGAGCACTCGCTCGCCTCTGGCGAGTGAGGGATATTTGTTCGCCTCCCGGCGAACGCTGAACCCGCCAGAGGCGAGCAAATAGAAGTTACTCGCGGGGACGCGAGCAACTGGGCACTGCGAAAATAAAAGGGCCGACCTGCTAAGGTCAGCCCTGTACAATATTATCCGTAGCAATTATTTGCGTTTGATCACCTTTTCAACAGCGTCGATGATATTGGGGGTATCCAGACCGTATTTGGTCAGCAGCTGGTCAGGAGTTCCGCTCTCGCCGAAGGTATCGTTGGTTCCGATGTACTCAATGGGAATAGGGAAATGCCTGCTTGCCACCTGTGCAATACTGTCGCCCAGGCCTCCGAGGACATTATGCTCTTCAACGGTAACTGCGCATTTGGTTTTGCGGATGGAGGTGAGCACGGCCTCTTCATCAAGTGGCTTGATAGTATGGATATTGATCAGTTCCACGCTGATACCTTTTTCTTCCAGTGCTTTACCGGCTTCGATAGCCTTCCACACCATATGACCGCAGGCGAAGATGGAAACATCTTTACCTTCAGAGAATTTCTGCGCTTTACCGATCACGAATGGCTCTGCTGCATCCGTGAAGATCGGCCAGGAGGGACGTCCGAAACGAAGGTATACCGGGCCTTCATAGCTGGCAACAGCAATGGTGGCTGCTTTGGTCTGGTTGTAATCGCAGGGAACGATCACAGTCATGCCTGGCAGCATTTTCATCATGCCGATATCTTCCAGGATCTGGTGAGTAGCGCCGTCTTCTCCGAGAGTAAGACCAGCGTGTGAAGCGCAGATCTTTACGTTCTTGCCGGAATAGGCAACAGACTGACGGATCTGGTCATACACGCGGCCGGTAGAGAAGTTGGCAAAAGTGGTAGTGAAGGGGATCTTACCGCCTACAGTGAGGCCGGCTGCAATTCCGATCATGTTCGCTTCCGCAATACCCACCTGGATATAACGCTCAGGGAATTCTTTGATGAACTGGTTCAGCTTCATGGAACCGGCCAGGTCGGCAGTAAGCGCTACAATATTGGGATTGCTGCGCGCTGCTTCTACAATGCCATCGCCAAAACCGCTGCGCGTATCTTTTTTACCTGTTACTTGAATATCTTTAAGCATGAGATGA
>NZ_JBQCGW010000077.1:0-24946 GCF_051955275.1 Pseudobacter sp.
CCTGCATCGACCCCTGCGTTAAAACAGGTGGTAAAATGAGCGTGTGGCTCTATCATCCCAGGAAAGATTTCATCCATAATACATTCAATTTTATCCGGAAGTTCACTTCAAAACTTCCCTTGAAATTCCAGTACTATCTCTACCTGGTCACCATCTTCCCGGTAAGTTATATCGTAAAAAAGATCAAGGGCAACCCGCAGAACAGGCGCGAGATGATGATCGATATACTCGACTGGTTCAGCCCTGAATTCAGGTGGGAACACCGCCCGGATGAATCAGCTTCCTGGTTCAGCAAAAGACAGTACTCGTCCGTGAAAGTAACTACCAATGAGGTTTTCGGCTTCAACATGACCGGTATCAAAAACACGCGTATCGCTTAACTATCATACTTATGCGAATCGGCATTTTTGAAACAGATCACTTTGAGGTATCGCATACCCTGATCAGGTTGTTTCAATTGCCGGAACATCAACTGACCATCTTCTCCTATCCTGTCAGCTGGCGACAGTTCAGACAGATGCCTGACCTGGATCTGAAAGCGCACCAATGGGTGATCAAAGGAGAATCACAATCCAAAGCATCGTTCATTTATCAGATCTACCGGACAGTGAGAAAGCAGAAAATAGAATTGCTTTTCCTGGAAACGGTCACGGATAATTTCATCTTCTATGCCTGGCTGATAAAGGCTTTGCCGGGCATCCGGATCATTCTTACCATTCATGATATCAACAGCTATTTTCATTACCAGGAAGATGGCAGCCTGAGAAGGCGCATCCGTAATATGGGAAAGAGAAAACTGGTTGAGGCGGTAAAAGAATTTTCAGTGATCAACAGCACCATGGTTGATTACCTCAAATCATTATTGCCGGCAGGAAAGCAGGTGCGTTATCTGCCCGGTTCATTTTTTGACAGAGAAGAATTTGTTCCCCCACCTGCTTCTATGGACCCTATCCGGCTGGTGGTGCCGGGATCTGTAGACGGCCGCCGGAGGGATTATGAAGCAGTATTTGAACTGGTGGAAGCCTGCCATGAGCAGCAACTGAATGTTGAAGTGACCCTCCTCGGTGGTTTTCATCAGGAACCTGGCATGCGGCTGATGAAGCGGGTGCTTGATTTTTCAGATAAATACCCCAACCTGCGCTGGTGTGAAGATCCGGTAGTGCCTCAGCCCGTATTTGATGAGGTGATGCGCGAGGCTCATTTTATTCTGGCGCCTTCCGTGATCAGTACAGTGATCAGTGATGGGGTTCGTGAGGAATATGGCGTCAGCATGTCTTCCGGGAATATCGCCGATATGGTGCGTTATGCCAGGCCGGCGATTGTACCGGCAGCGCTGGTAACCGGACCGGAGATCTCACATATAGCTTTCCGTTACCAGTCCATAAAAGAGATCCCGGAACAATTGAAGCTGCTCCGGGACCATCCTGAAAAATATTTTGCCTTGCAACAGCAGGCGCTGGCGGGCTCAGAGGCATTCTCCCCCGATGCCATCCGCAGTCAGCATTCCGATCTGTTTACTGGGGTAAACTCCTGATGATAGTGGCAAACTCTTCTGCATTGAGGGAAGCGCCGCCAACCAGTCCACCGTCCACATCCGGACAAGCGAACAATTCCTGTGCATTATTGCCTTTCACGCTGCCACCGTACAGAACGGGGATGCTGTCGGCTACGGCCTGTCCGTATTTGCCAGCCAGTACGCTGCGCAGGTACGCGTGGATCTCCTGCGCCTGTGCAGCAGAGGCTGTTTTGCCGGTACCGATGGCCCAGATAGGCTCATAGGCGATTACGATGGTGCTGATCACTTCAGCACTGAGATGGAACAGGGATTCTTCCAGCTGCTTTGCCACATAACTGTTCTGGGTACCCGCTTCGCGGATCTCGAGCGGCTCTCCGCAGCAGAAGATGGGCGTAATACCATTGGCCAGGAGCAGGTCCAGCTTCTCAGCCAGGGCCTGATTGCTTTCCTGGAAATATTCGCGGCGTTCGCTATGGCCTACCAGGCAATAAGGAACGTTGATGGATTTCAGCATTTCTGCAGATACTTCACCCGTAAATGCGCCGGACTTCTTGTTGTAAATGTTCTGCGCAGCTATGGAATATCCTTTTTTCCCTTCCACTTTTGCAGTGGCCATAGTGAGGTATGGGAAGGGAACGGCAAATACGGCCTGCTGATGATCTTTCAGGGCAATATTGGCGCCGAGGATATCATTCAGCAGTTGTTCTCCCTGCTGAAGGGTACAGTTCATTTTCCAGTTAGCTGCAGCTATTTTTTTCCGCATGTTCTATGATGTTTTAATTAGTTACTTATGACTGTTCAAAAATAGTCCGCAATCGTTTTATTTCGGCTTCAGTGAGCAACTGATGTTTGAATTTTTTCCAGGTCTCTATATCGGTAAGCGCTTTTTCGAATTCATATTTGCTGAGTCCGCGGGTGCCCCAGGTGAAACTGGGTATGAATTTGGGGGGAATGCCATCGCCAAAAACATTGGCGCAGATGCCTACCACGGTGCCGGTATAAAATGAGGTATTGATGGCCGAACGCGAATAATCTCCCATCAGCAGTCCGCATTTGATGCCGGCTGCAATATATTTTTCAGAAGGATGGTGCCATACCTTCACATCGGAAGCATTGTTCTTGAGATTGGAATTGGAAGTGCCTGCGCCCAGATTACACCATTCACCGAGCACGGCATCACCCAGGTAACCATCATGCGCTTTGTTGGAATAACCCATCATCACACTGTTTTTGATCTCTCCTCCCGCTACGCAGTATGGGCCGACAGTTGTAGCTCCATAGACCCTGGTTCCCATTTTCAGTACAGCACCTTCGCCCAGTGCAAAGGGGCCGCGGATGAGTGAGCCTTCCATTATTTCTGCATTCTTTCCAATGTGAATTGGGCCGGTAGAGGCATTGAGGATGCAGTGCTGAATTGTGGCGCCCGGTTCGATGAAGATATTCTCCGGGTTGATGGCCTGAACAGTGGCCGGAATGGGAATCGAACTACGTCCTTCCGTGAGCAATCTGAAGTCTTCCCTGATAGCCCAGTCGTTCAACTGAAAGATATGCCAGGGGTATTGAACCAGTTTGGTGGCTTCCCAGTCGGGCGCGGCAGGATTACGCTCTAATGATTCTGCAAATGCTTTTGTAGGGATAATATTGGCTGCATATACGCTTGCGCCTTCGGGTAATCCTTCGGTTCCTGATACCAGTTGTACCGGTCTGCCGAGCAAATGTTCCCATTTTTCGCGGATGCTCAGGATGCCCACACGGATATCCGCGGCAGGGCGTACCTGCGAAAATGGAAATAAATGGTCCCGGACTTCAGAATCGTTGAGATATACGGGCTGCATACAGTGCAATGAGATGAGGGCCAATATTGGGAGCTCAAATGTAATGAGCAAACGATTGGGGGCAAAAAAAATCCCCTTCCTGAGAACAGGAAAGGGAAAGTATAGCCATGAAAAACAAAAATGTTATCTTGAAATTAAGATTATTTTTTTGCGTAACGCTTGTTGAACTTGTCGATCCTACCGGCAGTATCTACCAGTACGTTCTGACCAGTGAAGAAAGGGTGTGAAGTAGAAGAGATCTCAAGCTTGATCAGCGGATACTCATTTCCATCTTCGAATTTAATAGTCTCTTTGCTAGGCGCAGCTGAACGGCTCAGGAAGGTAACACCGTTACTCATATCCTTGAACACAACGAACCGGTAGTTACCGGGGTGGAGATCCTTTTTCATAAACTTCTGATTTAAAAGGTTGTACGGATTTTGCCGTACATAAATTATTTGCAAAGCCGCAAAATTAGTTCTCATCCTGCGCTCTGCCAAATTAAATTTAATTCCCTGTGTTTCCAATTATCGGATGCAAAAAATGCAAATATTGATTTAGATCAAGGTAATGATAATCAATGATTACCGCCCCTGGTCAGGATAATTTCTGATACTTCCGCCCTGCTCTGCGCACCGGGAACGCATTTCAAAGGTACGCTAAAGCGTACTAGGAACGCATGTTTTCGTATTGCAGCGCCAGTCCAAGATCAGCTTCACGGCAGAGCTTGATCACTTCCTGCAGGTCATCGATCTTCTTACCGGTCACGCGCACCATATCATCATTGATACTTGCCTGCACTTTCAGTCCGGAATCCTTGATCAGCTTCACGATCTTCTTGGCATCCTCCTGTTTCAGTCCGTTACGTACTGATACTTCCTGCTTTACCACCTTACCGCTCTGGTAAGACGCCTTGCTGGTATCGAAGGCCTGGGGAGCGATCCCCTGCTTATGCGCCCTGTTGATGAGCACATCGATGATCTGGCCGAGCTTCATATCGTCATCAGCTTCCAGCTTGATCTTGTATTCTTTTTTATCGAGGTCGATCACCACATGGGAATTCTTGAAATCAAAACGGTTGGTGATCTCCTTGTGTACTACGTTTACGGCATTGTCCAGATACTGGGCATCTACCTTACTAACGATATCGAATGAAGGCATAAGAACAAATTTGTGCAAATCTAAGGGAAAGGAGGAACCGGAGGAAAAACAAAGCCCCCGTAGAAACGGGGGCTGTTAACCAAAACTAACTGCTTATGAGAAAAACTGTATGACTATTATTTTACTTTTTTGTACTGCTTGCGCGGTGTACATATATATGACTCCTGAACGGCCTGAAAGTTTCGAAGATGGGTGTTAAAATTATTGTAAAGGCCGGTTCCCACTCTCCTAGTCTCCGGTCTTTACCCGGTTCTGTTCCTCACTGGTACTGCGTTTGCGCTGATTATTGTCCTTTATCTGCTTCCCGAACCTGTAACTGAAATTTATACTGAATACCCGCTGGTCCCTGGTATTTCTGAAACTGGCGTCAGTATTCTGAAAGCTCATATTTCCCTTAACGATCTGTGAATAGAACAGGTCGCGGACAGACAGCTTGATCGTACCCTTGTTTTTCAGGACCTGTTTGCCCACCGCCGCATCTACCCTGCCCATGGGCTCGATGAAGATCTGGCCTTCCACCTGTTTGGTGGAATACCAGCCACTGAGCTCGGCGCTCCAGCCCTTTTCAAAGCGGAACTGATTGTTGATCCTGGCAAACATATTAGCGCGACTGATATTGATCACTGCCCCATTGTTCCATCCGTTGTACTCATTATAGCCATAGTTCACGAAAATATTGGTGCTGTACCATTTCACCACCTGCCATTGAAGGTTCATGCTGCCCCCGATGAATTTCTTCTTCCCTATATTTCCCCTGGTAACGATGGTGGCAAACCCTTCTTTTCCACCAGCCTGCTGCTCCTGCTCAAACAATTCGTTCATCACATCGCGGGTCTCGCTGTACTGGAAAGAGGTGGTAAGCATACCGTTCCAGATATGGTTGATCTCAAAATTGCTGGAGTACTGTGGACGGAGGAATGGATTTCCCCTGCCATACGTGTACTTATCGATAAAGAACATGAATGGGTTCATATCCTGGTAAGCAGGCCTTTCGATCCTTCTGCCGAATGACAGTCCGAACTGGTGCTTCTTCACAGGTGCATAGCTCACATAAAAAGTAGGGAAAAGGCTGTTGTAAGAGTTGCTGAACGATGAGTCCCTGCGGGTAGGATTACCATACTGGAAGCCCTTGTAGTTGGTATTCTCATAACGAAGTCCTGCCTGCATCCCCCATTTATCATTGAATTTGTGATTGAAATTGAGATAGGCTGCGTTGATATTTTCCTTATAGTTGAAATAGTTAGTCTTGTCATAATCATAGACATAATTGATGTCATGTCCATTTTCACTTCCATTGAAATAGTTGGCCTTGCTGTCGTTGGTCACATATCCCGTTTTGGCCCCCACTTCAAACCTGGTGGATTTGCTGAACGGGTGGGTATAGTCGAACTTCGCAGTGCGGATAGTGATCTCTGCGGGCAGGTCGCCTTTCAGGAATTCTTCCAGGGTGACCTCCCCTCCGGGATTTTTACTGGTATTTACAAAGAACTGATCATTGGATGCTTTGTATTTAATGTAATCAAGGTCCACAGTGAGCTCACGGCCAGCTGTATCGAACTGGTGACGGAAGTTCAGGTTGACACTACCGTTCTGCCAGGATTCTTCAGTTTTAGAGTTGGCCAGGGCTATGGAATCGAGAACACCCTGTGGGTTCTTGAGCCAGCTGGTATTGTCGCCTGCAGATCCCCTTTCATTGGTGAAACCAGACAGTGCGATACCAACCGTGGTATTCCTGCTCAGGAAATAATCCATACCCAGTTTCAGGTTATGATTGGTGAACTTGCGGCGCTGATAGCTCAGCTGATCAAAAATGGCCACTGTTTCCGTATGCTCCCTGTTCCAGTAGTTACGATGGATATCCAGTTGCTGGAAATTGGTGGTGTTGTCGAATCCATAGTTGGCGAAGAGATTGAATTTGGCATCTCTGTAATTCAGGCTTATACTTTCCCAGGTCTTGAAGTACTTACCCTGGCCGGCTCCCACGTTTACGGAACCATTGAAGCCACGGGTCTTGTTTTTCCTGGTCTTTATGTTGATGATGCCCGAGTTGCCGGAGGCATCGTATTTGGCTGGCGGATTGGTCATGATCTCTATCTGGTCGAGCTGCGAGCTCTGCATTCCCCTGAGCATATTGGCCAGGTCGGCAGCGCTGAGGTAAGTGGGACGGCCATCCAGCAGCACCAGCACCCCCTGCTTCCCCTTCAGGCTGATATTGCCATCCTTATCCACCTGCACGCCGGGCGATTTCTCAAGCACCTCCAGCGCGTTGGTTCCGATATTGCTGATCGTTGCATCAACATTCACCACGGTACGGTCGATCTTCTGCTCCACAGCCGCCCTGGTGGCCACAACAGTAACCCCCGCCAACTCTTTGCTGGCAGCCATCAGTACAATCGCAGGTAATTCAATTTCAGTTTTGTTGGAAGTGATATCGAAACTTTTGGAATAAGCAGTTTTATGTCCGGTTGCCGAAACCTGCAGCAAAAACCTGCCAGCAGGCAGCCCTCCTACCTGAAAGCGGCCCGTTTTGTCACTCGCCATGATCGCTACTGAGCCGGAATCAGCCAGTTTCAGTATTGTAACGGTGGCGGCGGCCAGCGGGGCCTGTTTATTATCCAGCACTTTCCCGGAAACCCTTCCGGTCTGTGCCATTGCAAATGAGGTAAGCAATAAAGTAAAGATCAAAAGAACTAAAGGAATGGTCAGGTTTGGAACGTGTAGCTTTCTCATGGCTGGTTGATTGTATATTTCAATACTTTGTTTTAATTATTACATTTCAAAGGTAGGTACTATGTAACGCATAGTACAGGGTAATGGGCTAGAAGGTTAATAAATCTGACAACCGGCGAATTAGGTGGAATGATTGTTTGACGAGCGAGGGTGAAGAAAGGTTACAGTGTAGAGATTTGTGCGGAAGGGAAATGTTTTGAGCGGGTTGGGAGGGCTGTGCTGTTTTTGAATGTGCCGGGGGCCGGGGATTTCATATCCCGAACACCGGCCCAAAGCAAAAAAGCAAGCGGAGATCCACTTGCCTTTGTATAAAAATGTATTGTAAGATGATTATGCTGTTACAGCCTTCTTCTTTTTGTTTACATACAAGTAGAGCGCAACACCAGCCAGCACGAGACCGGTAGAGATCAGCTCTGCCTGCGTTGGATGGAAGCCGCCGATATCGTACTTGGTATTCACACGGATCTTCTCAACGAGGAAACGTTCGATGCCATTGACGATGAGATACACCGCAAACATGCTGCCGGGGGCAGAGAGACGCTTACGGAACGCCCAGAGAATGAAAAAGAAGATCAGACAGACCGAGGTTTCGTAAAATGGTGTTGGGAATACGGGCACAGGAAGGTGGGCACAGTAGAGGTCTTCCGTACAGCCTGGAATGGCCACCCCTTCGCTGATCACGTTGTGAGGATAGCTGTAGGCAACCATCCAGTCGGGCAGCCAGGAGGGAGCAACCACTGATTTATGATGCACCTGGTCGAGGCTGGAAACGTTGAAGGTTTTCAGGAAGAAATTCTTATGCTGATCCAGTGTTTTATTGAAGGTGGCTGAGTCTGCAAGCACAGCTTTGCTGTCGGGGCCCGTTACATATGCGCTGTTGAGAATGCCCCAGTCGCCGTCACCAGCTACCTGGCAACCGATACGGCCAACGGCATATGCCAGTAAAAGGCCCGGTGCTGCTGCATCTGCGAGGTGCTTGAACCCGATATTATGTCTTTTTGCATACCAGTAAATAGCAAGGGCTGCGCAGATAAGACCGCCATAAAAAGTGAGGCCGCTGAAAGAAAGCAGGGCTTCGATAGGGCTCTTTACAAATTCGTTCCAGTTCTCGAGGTTGTGGAAAATCTTGGCGCCGAGGAATCCGAAGAGAGCGGCGTAGATCACCAGGTCTCCTACCCTGTCGTGCGGCCAGATACGGATGGTGCGCTCTTCAGGTTTGGGAAGTTTCTGTTTGTTCTTCTCCCAGTATTTGAGTCCGGCAAAAAGAAGGCCGAGGATCAGTCCCATCGGGAGATTGCCCTGGCCGGAAAAAATGAAAGACTGGGGATCGGCACTCTGTTCTTTGTCTGCCATGAACAGACCAATGATTTTATAGCCGAGTATGAAACCCAGGATGAAGTTGAGCAACAACTCTGGGATACTGGCGGGTTGTCCCACCAGGATTTTGGTTTCTTTACCTGTAAGCAGACCGGCCCGCTCCTTCCTTTTCAGTTCTTTGGTCAGAACCCAGGCGGCCGCCAGGAAGCCCAGCGCTACAAAGAACCCGAATGAATTTACAAACCTGAGGCCGGGAAGGTTCAGTCCAAATATGTCTTTGAACGCATAGTAAAGGTTAGGATACATGCCGTATGATAAGTTGTTATAAGAGGGATATAGTATGTTTCGGTTGCAATGATAAGAAAAAAAACCCTCCCATGAATGAGAGGGTGATCACTATGAACAAAGCTGAACTTGTCAGCATGATTCCTTAACAGTATTGATCAAACGCAGCAATCAGATTGTGCGCGATCATCTGGGCAGGCCTGCCTTCAATCATATGCCTTTCGATGAAGTGTACCAGTTCTCCGTTCTTGAACAGCGCAATAGCTGGTGAAGATGGAGGATAAGGCAGCAGGTGCTCCCGAAGTTTCTTCACTGCATCAACATCAAAACCAGCAAAGCTGGTAGTGAGATGGTCTGGTTTCTTGGCTGAATTGGCTACTGCCATCAACACACCCGGACGGGCCGATCCTGCCGAACAACCACAAACTGAATTGATCATAACCAGTGTGGTGCCGTCTTTCTGTAATTGTGAATCCACTTCCTGGGAAGTAAGGAGCTCTGAAAATCCGTTTTCAGTCAGCTCTTCTTTCATCGGTATAACTATTTCTGCGGGATACATTTTCGATATGTTTTATTTCAATTCCTAAAACACAAAACTATAGAAAAAGGTTGATTTGAACCCGGAGGATTACTGAATGGGTCATTCTGTCTGTTTAAATGAGTGGTTTGTGACGTTCTGGCGGCTTGTGGCCGGTATTTCTGATGATCAGACAGTTTCCGGCATCTGAAAATGCGCTGGTATGCCATTTGATCTTTTGTATGCGTCAACAAAAAATAAAAAATCTAAAAAATACCACTATGACACTTGTAAAATTAAACAACAGACCCGTAGCTAATTCAGTATTTGACGAGCTTTTCAACCATTTTCCCGGCAACTGGAACAGCAATCTGCATTTTCCTCCTGTGAACGTTTATGAATCACCAAACGCCTTTGAGATAGAGCTGAATGCAGCCGGTATCGCCAAGGAAGATATCAGTGTCAACATCCTGGATGGGCAGCTGACCATTTCCTTCGAGAAAAAAGAAGAAAAGAAAGCGGAAGACCAGAAAGCGATCAGGAAAGAGTTCAGCCAGCGCAGCTTTAAAAGAAGCTTCAACCTCGATGAGCAGGTGGATGTGGAGAATATCTCAGCTAAGCACGAGAATGGTGTGCTGAAACTGCACCTTCCCAAAAAAGAAGCTGTAAAACCAGCCACTAAGCAGATAAATATCCAGTAAGAGATATATTAAAGAAAGGTTAAAATACTTTTTCATACATGGGCCCGATCCCAAATGGGCGGGCAGGATAAGCAGTTGGTTTTGGTTAAGTACCCCATCCCGGTTTCTACCGGGATGGGTTTTTTATTGTTTTGTGTTAACTTCGGCCACGTTACAACAACATGATCATCACATGGTGAAAAACCGTATTGTTCAAATCATCCTGCTGGTTTGCTTTCTGATTAGTCCTTTTGCGCAACTTGTTGCGCAGGAAGTGCGTGTGGATACATTAAGAAAGCCAATCGACAGCCTTCCAGTCCCTCATGATTCATCAGAAGTGGTTCTCCGGATCAAAAATCTGAACCCTTATGTGACATTACCCGTTGATTCCACCCTCAATTACAAACTGGAGATCAATAAAGACCCGTCAAAGTATTACTGGTTCCTGCGTAACTCGCCTGTAGGCCTCCGTATCAATAAGGACAATGGGCAGCTCACTTTCAAGGCTGAAAAGAGCTTTTTCCTTTCAGGCAGACTGAAATATGATAATGAATACAAGGTCTATCTGGGTGTTCAGAACATGGATAACCCTTCGGAGCGGGTAGATACCTTTTTTTCCATCTTGTTTTATAATACTGAGATCATTCCGAGCCGGGTGAAACCATCCGTCAGCTCTACCCTTACGGTGGAAGAAGGTGATACCGTTGCTTTCAAAGTGCAATGCGAGAATGGAAACTTCCCCATCGAGAATATCACTTTCTTCGCCAATATGCCGCTGAAGACACTTTCGCAGATAAAGAAATGCGATGACGATTTCCTCTGGTCCATACCCTTCGATTTTGTGAAGGATACGGATTCCGGCAAGGTGAAGATCCTGATCCTGAGTTTTGTGGGCGCCAATAAGTTCATGACCAAGGATACGGCCATCGTGAAGATCGTCGTCCGCGATGCGCTCAATTACCCCCTGGCCGTGCAGGAGTATAACGTGGCAGTACGCAACGTGAACACCTATATCTTACAGCTGAAATACTCCTTCCTGCAATTGGATAAGAGAGTGAAGGGTGCCAAGAATACCCGTACCACTTTCGATATCACCAGTTCTACCACGGCCCTGACGGGCAGTATCCTGGCATCTTCCAAGGATGAGAACAGTCAGCAGGTAGGTAAAGTGTTGCCGAGCGTGGGCGTTTCTCTGGTTCCGATCAAGGAAGCCGTGTCTCCGCAGAAAGTGTTTGATCAGAACCAGGCATCGCTTGTCCGCAGTTCTATCAAGCGTTTGGAGTATATGGTGCGCGACAATACCCTGGTAGGTGAAAAGGATGCCGAGATCACCCGTAAAACGGCCAAGCTGAAAGAGGAACTGAAACAGATCCAGATCCAGCTGATCGATATTCCGATCGTAGACAGCAATGATATGACGGAAGAGGAACTGAACCAGTACTTCAACAGCCCCAAAGTGAATAAAAAATACAGGCTGAAAAGATAATCAGCCTGCATCATCAATATACTAACAGGGACGGCTATTCGCAGCCGTCCTTTCTTCTTGTATCTATCAGGTATTGTATTTTCCATTCTCCATTCAGTCGCACCAGTTGAAATGAATTCACACCGCAGTGACTGAAATTTCCGTTGTAGTAGAATTTATAGGGCGTCCACACGATGGCGAGCGCTGCATCTATCTGAATAGTACCAAAGCTGATCCGTTCATCCGCTGCGCCGGCTTTCTGTTTGGATACGAAGTCTGCAAACGCCGCTACCTGTTGGTTGCGTATGGCGGTCTTTCCATCTTTGGTGGTAACGATGGTCTGCAGGATGGCGCTGTCGGCAAATGCATTTTTCACTTTGCCACCATCTCCTGCTTTCATTCCTTCGAATAACTGGTTCACGGCAGCCTTCACGGAGTCTTCGGCTTTGTGCTGCGCTTGCACGTTGGCGATAGTGAGGAATAGCACTGTTAAGAGTAATACAATTCGATCCATGTTAATGATTTTAAGGTTTTCTGGCAAATAGTTGGCTTAATAAATATAAAACCAGCAATTATGAAAGCCCCAGTTTTTACACCAGCGGTTGCGGCTATTGCGCTGGCAGCCGTACTCTTCAGTTCCAGTGCTTCGTACAGCAATACGAACGCCAATTCCGTCAGTTCAGTTAATGTAACCTCCGGATCAGTGGCGGTTAAAAATGACCTGCATTTATCCCTTGCCGGCCAGCCCCGTCCCGGAAGATTTCCGCTCATCATTGTAAGAACACCAGGCCTGGCCATCACCGTTGGTGATGACGGCCGCAACTGCTATCGTAACCCGGCAGGCTATTATTACTATGAAGGCCGTGATGGCAGGTATTACATGGATGAGAGGTATGTGAGGTACGTGGAATATGACCGCAGGTCGTACCGCGACTGGGATTGCCGTGATCGTGTTTATTACAAAAAGGTGAAGCATCACCACCGTGGTCATGGTCATTATGAAAGGGATCACGGACCACGTGGACATGGCAGAGGGCATGGTCACCACAACAGGCATGATCACTAGGCATTGTAACATGAGCTAACGCCAATGAATAACCGAATTAGTAAAGATAAATGGGGGTTGACTTTGCGGTCAGCTCCCATTTTATTTTGGAGTAAAGGCTTGTTGCATTTACTCCGGGTGCAGTCACGCGCGTCCCCGCGGGCGAAGGATATTCCGTCGCCTGCGGCGACACGTTGCTCGCCGGAGGCGAGCCGATAGAAGTCACCTGCGGGGACGCGAGCGACTGGGTACAGCGAAACTAAAATGGGCTGTCCAAGGACAGCCCATCGCTTTGTATGATTTGAAGACCCTAGTAACCCAGGATCTTGAGCATGCTCTGCGCACTCTGTTCCTTGGCATACAGCCAGTCGGTGAGTTTGCCGTTCTTGTCCTGTCCCACGATCACGTGTTTGGGAGAAGGGATGAGACAGTGCTTGATACCACCATAACCACTGATCTGGTCCTGGTAAGCACCTGTATGGAAGAAGCCCACGCGTAAAGGTTCTGTGCCGGTGGTTTTGGGCAGGAACACTTCGTTCACATGTTCTTCGGAGTCGTAATAATCATGGCTGTCGCAGGTGATACCACCTAATACAACCCGCTGGTATTCGTTCTCCCACTTGTTTACAGGCAGCATGAGGAATTTCTCCCCGATGCCCCAGGTATCCGGCAGGGTGGTAATAAAGGAAGAGTCGATCATATACCAGATCTCGCGATCGTTCTGCGTCTTCTCTCCTATTACACTATAGATATGCGCCATGCTTTCGCCAACAGTGTAGCTTCCGAACTCGGTGAAGATATTCGGCATGGGCACGTTGTTCTTTTTACAGGCCTTCTTGATATTGCCTACGATCTCGTTGATCATGAACTGGTAGTCGTACTCAAAACCCAGGGAGTGCTTGATAGGGAATCCGCCACCGATATTGATGGAGTCCAGTTCAGGGCAGATCTTCTTTAGCTGGCAGTAAAGGTTGATCACTTTGTTGAGCTCACTCCAGTAGTATACATCGTCCTTGATACCTTTATTCAGGAAGATATGGAGCATTTTGAGCTGGAAGCGGTCTTCATTGCCTTCAATCTTATCTACATAGAATTCCAGTACATCGCGTGCTCTGAATCCGAGACGGGATGTATAGAACGGGAAGGTGGGCTCTTCTTCTGCGGCGATGCGGATGCCGAGTTTGAAGGGGCCTTTCACCGATTTCTTGTAGTGCTGAAGTTCATCTTTATTGTCGAGCACCGGGATCACATTCTTGAAACCGCTGTTGAGCAGCTGGGCTATACGGGTGGTATAGGTCTTCTGCTTGTAGCCGTTACAGATGATGAAGGTCTCTTTGTTGATCTTCTTTTTAGCATAAAGCTTTTTGATGATCTCGATGTCGTAGGCATAAGAAGTCTCGAGATGGATATCGTGCTTCAGTGCTTCTTCCACCACAAATGAGAAGTGCGAGCTCTTGGTGCAGTAACAGTAATTGTAAGTACCCTGGTACCGGTGTTTTTTGAAGGCGTTCTCGAACATTTTCTTAGCCTTCCTGATCTGACTACCGATTTTGGGGAGATAAGTGAGTTTGAGCGGCGTGCCGTATTTCTCGATCAGTGCGTTCAGATCGAGGCCATTGAAACTGAGGTTGCCGTCTTTTACATCCAAACCTTCCTGGGGCCAGTTAAATGTCTGCTTTACCAGGTCAGCATAGGAGTTGTTCATGTACTGATTCGGATTGCTGATGGCGATGAGTTTTAGTAGTGAATTAAAATGCGCATACCAAAAAAGTTACACAAAAGTAAAGGTTTGTACGATTTTACAAATAAAAAAAACCGGGCATTTAAAACCCGGCTTTTGATATCGTTATAGCTTAACAATTACTTTACGGAAGCTACGATGCTCTTGAAAGAAGCTGGCTCGTTCATGGCCAGATCAGCCAGGATCTTACGATCGAGGGTGATACCTTTCTGATTCAGTTTGTGGATGAACTCAGAGTAAGTCAGACCTTCTTCTCTTACAGCGGCGTTGATACGGGCGATCCACAGCGCGCGGTATTCTCTCTTCTTCAGTTTGCGGCCAACATATTTGTACTGGAGGCCTTTTTCCATTACGTTTTTCGCAACGGTGTATACATTTTTACGTTTACCGTAGTAACCTTTGGCGGCTTTCAGGATCCGTTTGCGGCGAGCCCTGCTTGCTACGGCATTTACTGAACGTGGCATATCTAAATAAGTTTAAAGTTGTGTTGATAATTAAATTCCCGGAAATTATTTCATGCGCAGAAGACGCATTACGAAATCCATGTTAGACTTGTGAACTACACCGTCTTTTGCGAGGGCGCGTTTACGTTTCTTGGATTTCTTTGTCAGAATGTGACGTTTGAAAGACTTCTGATGCGTGATCTTTCCGGTGCCGGTAACTTTAAACCTCTTTTTCGCACTGGAGTTGGTTTTAACCTTTGGCATTTTCTACCTTTTGCGAGTGATACCCTGCTGGCGCCCCCGAACAGTCGGAGAACTTTTTGGGCCTTGTGGGCAATGGAGCATTGTGTTATTTTAATTGAACAATACTCAAAATGGAGCGCAAAGGTAGGTGTTTCAGTGAAATAGCGTGCAGAACAGGCAGAATATTTCCGGTATTTTTTAAAGGGGCCTGCTCCCGCCCACCGGAAATGCCCTGCAAAAAACGGTTAATTTCCTGAAAATGACCAGAATCCCTTTTTCAAGCGATATGACCAACCGTTCCTTTGCCTCAATTTGGTGGTTCAAAATTCTATCAATATGAACTATCTCAGACAACTTATCCTGCTCCTCTCTCTCAGCCTTGCCCTCTTCTCCTGTACCAAGGAAGGCCCGCAGGGTGCCACCGGCGGGAACGGCAGCAATGGTAAAGATGGCAGCAATGGTAAAGACGGCAAGGATGGAAAGGACGGCAATGCCAATGTAGTGTCCGGCACCATCGTGCTCGATAATTCCAGGTTTATCCGCGACTCCTGGGTTATACGGGCCGGGAGCGCCGTCCTCACCACTCCCGCCAGATCCTCCACCCTTTCCCTGCCCGCCATTACCCAGGACATTTATCAGAACGGTACCGTGCTGGTCTATATGAAAACGCCTGCCGGCGCTACCGGTGCCAGCTGGGCGCCTCTTCCCTTTTCCAGGACTGTTTCACCCATCGGATACCTGATCTTTACCAACTACATATATGAACCCGGTACCCTGCGTATTTATTATTACCACCTCTGCACCGATGCAGATCTGCTGGGATCGATGCCTGCTGTGGGGGATGCAGTTATTCCCACGCAGGAATACAAGTACGTGATCATTGCCGGGAATGCCGTGGCCAATTCCGTTGTAAAGCCGCCGGTTGATCTCGGAAATTATGAGGAAGTAAAGGCATATTACAAATTGTAGCTTTTGACTCCCCGGACGTATGGCCTTCTTGGGTATATTGCCTTCTCGGGTATATTAAAATGAAGTTGGAATGGAGAGATTGGGCTGATGATGGCAGAAGGAAGGCTGAAGGATCTATGCTATTTGTGAGGGAGATGGAATGTGGCGGGGTACTGAAAATCTTAATTATTAAGAAAAGGAATGAAACCCACGAATGGTTAATGTCGCGGGTTTCATTCGTCTATCCTTACCGGCCCCTGAAGCCAAAAGAAGAATTACAATGAGAACAACAATTGTTCATCCCTGTCCTCCACTTCAATCTGACGGATGAAATTGTCATATCCATCGTCATCATGGCTTGAATAAACTCCGTAAGAATCTATAGAATAGCCGATAACACCGTCATTCGCCTCGATAATATACAGGATGGAATTATCATCCGGATTGCTTTCCCCTTCAAAACGGTATGTTTTGATGATCTTCAGATCGGCAGGCTGGTAGAATTTCTTGCCCTCCTTTCCGGCTGTAAAGCCCTGAGGAGAATATTCAAAAGCCACATCCATGCTGCGTGCTTTACATTTATTCAAAACCTCCAGCATTGTTGACATCTGATCCGGGCGATTAGTAGTAGCCATATTCATTCGTTTTTTAAATCGTTCAAAAAAAGCGTGCCAGGGCAGGAATTTTGGTCTGTCTTAAAGATACGGAAATCCAGTTTATCAACCTGACAGTGAAGAAGGCGTAACAGTTTCTTTATCCTTCTGTTGTGGTCAACAAAAAAGCCCGTGGGGCACACGGGCTTTAAACGAAAAAGGTGAAGACAGTGCTCTTCGCGTTTTGATTGAAGGTTCAGGACCATGCCCGGTTTACGGACACAATATGATGAGTTCATTCCGGAATGATGATGACGGAATGAGTTATTAAAGGATAAGCTTTGGCAGCCTTAATTGCTGCGTGTTTCACTGACCATGGCGCGGTCTGCTGATTCAGCTCCGCCGTGGTGCATACTTTCTCCAGGGACAGGCCGTGGAGGAAGTATGAACAGAACTGTAATGGCAGCCACTACAAAAATGGTGAGTGCGATAGTGATCGGTATCCAGTCTGTGGGTTTACCCGGCGCGCGATTGGCGGGGTCGAACATCTCTTTCATAAGAAATCATTTTCAGGTGAAGTGATTTCAAGGGGAGGCCGAAGGTCTTCAGGCAATCCGGATATTGGAAATAGAAAGGATGCGGATGAAATGGTATGACTAAAGTTAGCGAATTGAGGGGAATTGAACAAGATGATTTTCCACAGGTTTTGCCCGTATGCCTGAGGGGGGGTATCCATACTGATAACTCCTGATTCACAGCCTCAGGTAACAAGAGATCCGCCAGAGGCAAACAAATAGAAATAATTGCCGGAGGCGAGCTACTGGCCACACCGGGACCATTTCATAGTATCCGCTTCGGGAAAACCTGGATGGCAGAACCTTCGGCAAAGAAAACGGAAATGGGTGCCTGCTGGCTGAGCAGGCTGAAATCCGGGCCATATAATGCTTTGAAATCGCAATTGATGGTATGATCGAGCACCTTATAGGTAAACCAGCGGGGATGCGCTACCTGGTACTCCGTGGTGGACCCACCGGCAGCGCCCGAGTAACCCCAGAAATGCTCGGTGATGAATTCAGCTTCCGAGCCCTCAACCAATGGGATAGGCTGAGAGCCGGCCCGCACCTGGAGGGAATTCCATTGACCGTTGAATTTCCATTCATAACGAGTGGAAATTTCTTCCGCACTAACGGCTTCGGTTACCCGCATCGGCATGCGACGGTATCTTTCTTTATAGAGTTTATTGGCGATGAAAGCCACTGCATATTTGGGCACGATCTCACTGAGGAACACCACTCCCCTTTTCCATTTTCCAGCTGCTTTATAACGTACATAGAAACGAAGATTCACTTCCGGAAAGTTCACATGGAAAGGGATCTTCAGGCCAAGTACAGTGGTCTCTCGGAACATGAACCCCACCAGGCTTACATAGGTAATGCCATTGAAGCTGTCCGGCTCCACTCCCGGAGGCAGCCAGGGTAACAGTATCTGCGGATCAATGCTGTAATTGGCCAGTACCAGTTTCCTCCATTCTGCGGTCAGAAATGGTTTTGACATAGGCTGTTCTTTTGGGTGGTTTTGTATTGTTGAACAGGAGACGAAGGCTCTGATCGTAAGTAAAGTAACTTACCAACCAGTTCAAAAATACGAACAACCTGTTCTTGACGCCAAGGATCAGCATCAGGTGAAGCCCCATCCAGATCAGCCAGGCGAAGAAGCCTTTGAAATGCATTTTAGGTTTGGGCATGTCTACCACAGCCAGGTTGCGGCCTACGGTAGCCATAGAGCCTTTATCGTAGTAACTGAATAGTTGCTGATGTTTGGAACCACTCTTACTTTCGATCCTGATCAGGTTGGCAGCAAGCGTATCGGCCTGCTGAATGGCTACGGGAGCAACCTGGGGATGCCCGTTGGGATATCCTTCGGCTTCCATACTCGCTACATCACCGATCGCATATATATTACCGGTTCCCAGTACTTTATTATATCCGTCAACCTTTACACGGTTGCCTCTTGCGATCAGACCCGGGTTGATACCAGCCGGTACATTTCCCTTGATACCTGCCGCCCAGATCACAATCCTGGAGCGGATGGTGGAACCATTCTTCAGTAAAACGGTTTCTCCGTCATAGTCCTGCACTGCGGTGCCGGTCATCACCGTTACACCGAGTTTTTCCAGGTATTTCCGGGAGTCTGCACTGGACTTTTCACTCATATTGGCGAGTGTTTTGGGAGAACTTTCCAGCAGGTAGATCTTCATCCTGGAAAAATCGATCTCAGGGAAATCCTTAGGCAGCACATTGTGCTTCATCTCCGCAAGGGCGCCACTGAGTTCAACGCCGGTGGGGCCTCCACCTACTACAACAAGCGTCAGTAACTGTTCGATCTCCTCAGGATTGTCTGACTGCAACGCATCTTCAAAATGCTGGATCAGCGTATGCCTCAGCTGAAGCGCTTCCACCGTGCTCTTCATGGGGAAAGCATTTGCTTCCAGTGATTTGTTCCCGAAGAAGTTGGTGCCTGCACCGGTGGCCAGCACCAGCACATCATAATCCATATCGCCGAGTGAGGTGCGGATGAGGTTCTGTTCAGGGACCACTTCTTTCAGGTCGCCCAGGCGGATGCGGACGTTCTTTGATTTATGGAATACTTTACGAAGGGGGAAGGAAATATTACTGGCATCGAGGCCTGCGGTGGCTACCTGGTAGAACAGGGGCTGGAACTGATGATAGTTGAATCTGTCTAACAAGGTCACTTCAAATCCTGGCTTATTATTGAGCTTTCGAGCTAAACGGAGGCCGCCGAAGCCACCTCCAACGATCACGACTTTCATAAGGGATCTTTTATTTCGGAAGTAAAGTTACAATGTTTTCAATATTTATTGAAAATTAAATAGGTTTTGGAAATGGATTTTATCATTTGTTTAACCGATGGAAAAAGGCATGAAAAAGCCCGGATTTACATTGAAGAAATCCAGGCTGCCATACATGAAATAATATTGAATTATCTGGAGAGTGCGGCGCCCCAGGTAAAGGCAATTATAATATAGATATAAGTTTGGAAAAGGGCTTGTGTCAGTGCGCCTGTAAAGAACAGGGCGATCCAGATCAGTCCTATCAGTAAAGCTGCCATTGCCAGTAACTGTTTGAGGGCTACATTCCGGAAACTCAATTGTACCGGGAATTCCAGCACGCTTAATGGCAATGCCAGTGAGATGGCCAGTATACCTGCGATCAGGTAAAAGTCCGAAACTCCGTCTGTGAGAAAAAAATAGATTCCCAGGCAGGCGAGTCCGGTTACCAGTGCAGAAACAGTGAGCACAGCTCCCCATTTTTCACCGGATGTCAATGCATACTTTCCGTCTTTATGAAAGAACAGAAAGAGGTTGGCCAATGGGTTGATGAACCAGGAGCCGAGTGCCAGGATAATGTACAATCCAACGATGATCATACCGGCCGTGGCCACTGCTGGCGGGGCGTTGCGCGAGAGGTAATCCACTGCACGCACGCCAAAGTAGATGCCGATGGGAATGGCCCATCTTGCAACGGATCCTTTATTGTTCAACCAGAAGCTGTATTGCAGCAGCCACTTGTACGGAGGAATATTCGATTTGAGGGATTGCTTCAGTCCTGCCCTGGCGGCTTCCGCGCGGGGATTTAATCTGAGCGCTTCCCGGAAATGCGTGGTGGCTTCTTTCTGCCTTCCTTTTTCCAGCAGGTTCCAGCCTACGTTCACATGTGTGTAATAGTTTTCAGGATCTGCATCCAGCACGGTTTTCATCGTATCGATACTTTCATCGGTACGGTTCAGCTTGTTGAGTGCTGTGGCACGTGCATTGAGGCAGCTTACATTTTCCGGATCGAGGGCCAGGCCTTCATTGGCGCGTTCCAGGGCTTCGCTGAACTGGTTTTTCTCCAGCAGCAGGATGGCCCAGAGCCCGAAGTAATCGGGCTGATATGGATGCAGCTCGATGGCCTTGCGGATATTCAGCTGTGCATGGGGGTTATTCTCCATATTGTAATAACCGAATGCCATCAGGTAATAGTAATAACTCTCTGTTGGTTCCTGGCTGATAGCGCGCTGGATCAGGTCCATGCCCTCTTTGTAACGCTGCTGATCAAAACGGGCGCGGCCCATGAGGCTGAGTGCATGATCGTTATTGGGGTCTGCATGCAGCACTTCGGAAAGCTGCTTCACGGCATCTTCCGATCTACCCTGTGAGAGCAGCAGGTGCGCCCTCTGGATTAAAACATCAGTATCCGGCATGCTTATTTTTTGATCTTGAGGAATTTCAGGATATCATCGTAAAGGCCTGATTCGTTGGCATAGAGTGCGTAGTTGCGGGCAGAGGCAAACCATTCCAGGGTGGTAGGGCGATGCGCCTTCACTCCTTTCAGGAGGTCCCTGGTGCCGATAGGCTGTAACACGCCACTGCTGAGGCTTTCGCGAAGTTTGTCCTCCACGGCGATATCTATCACGGCCTGCAGGTCAGCGCCGGAGTAGTCGTTGGTTTCCTTTGCGATCTTTCTAACATCTATATCAGCTACGGGTTTGTTCTGCAGCATGCCTGCCAGGATCTCTTCCCGGGCTTTTTCATCCGGTGGTTCAACAAAGATCACACGGTCAAAGCGGCCCGGACGGCGGAATGCAGGGTCAACGCTCCAGGGCGCATTGGTAGCTGCCAGTATGAGAACACCTTCATTGCTGCTGTTCACGCCATCCATTTCCGAGAGGAACTGGTTGATCACGTGCCGCATGGCGGATTGCTTCATATCATTCCTGCTGGCTCCCATGGCGTCCACTTCATCGAAGAAGAGCACGCAGGGGGCGTTCTTGCGGGCCAGTTCGAAAATGGCATGGAGGTTCTTTTCGCTGTTGCCGATCCACATATCCAGGATATCATGGAGGCCGATGCTGATGAATTTTGCATCTATCTCTCCTGCCGTGGCTTTGGCGATGTAGGTCTTGCCACAGCCTGGAGGGCCATAGAGCAGGATACCGCCGCCTGTTTTCTTACCGAATGCCTTGAACAGGTCCGGGTTCTTCAGGGGCTGTATGATCTTGATGGAAATTTCTTCTTTGATACGCTTCATGCCGCCCACATCGGAGAATTTCTCTTTGGGCTTCTGCAGGAAATAACGGCTGTCGGAATCACCGCCTTCTCCATTATAATCTTCCTCTTCTTCTTCGGAAACATTGGCGCTGCCGCTCATGCGCAGGAGTTGATCTATCTCTTCATCCCTGAATTCAGGATGCAGGGCGATCACTTTCTGGTACATTTCCACGGCCTGTGCGCGGGAGTTTTCTTTCAGGAGGCATTTCACATAAAGCACCATGGCAGGCACAGGCAGACTGTCCTGGATCTCTTCATAAATGATGAGGGCCGCTGAATATTTCTTTTGATGAAAATAAGCTTCAGCCAGGCCCAGCCTGGCTTTGAGGTTGCCGTAACTTCTGGTCAGTACTTCACCGAACTCGTGAGCGGCTTCGGCAAATTGTTGTGCTTTCAGCATCACTTCTGCCAGGTGCAGGCGCAGGGGCACATTCTCAGGAGATAATTCTACTGCTTCTTTTAACTGTCTGATGGTTTCGTTGTCCATGAGTATGTATTAATACAACAGCCTCACCTTGATCGTTTCTTTCACTTCTTTCAACAGCTGGAAGGCTGTATTCGATATTTTCCTGTCTACATCCAGTACCACGTACCCGATCTCGTCGTTAGTTTTGAGGTACTGGCCGAGGATATTGATATTGTGTTTGCTCAGTTGTGTGTTGATCTCGCTCAGTACGCCGGGCACGTTGCGGTGCACGTGCAGGATACGGTGTGTGCCTTCCTGCGGAGGCAGACTGAGTGCGGGAACGGTATGAGAACCAGTGGTGATGCCCATTTCGAGGAACTGGAAGAGTTTATTGCTCACATCGTCCCCGATATTCATCTGAGCTTCCTCGGTGGAGCCGCCGATATGCGGGGTGAGGATCACGTTGGGCAGTCCCATGAGTGGCGACGTGAACTTTTCTCCGTTCTTTTCAGGTTCCCAGGGGAACACATCGATGGCTGCGCCACCTACCTGACCTTCCTTGAGTGCTGCTGCCAGTGCTTCCAGGTCCACCACTTCTCCCCTTGCATAGTTCAGGAGGATGGCTCCTTTCTTCATTTGCTTCAGGGTGGTTTTATTGATCAGGTTCTTTGTACCGTTGTTCTCAGGTACGTGCAAGGTTACGATATCAGCCTGGTTCAATACTTCCTTTAACGATTTTTTGGCAACGGCATTGCCCAGGGGCAGCTTGGTGACGGCGTCGTAGAAGATCACTTTCATACCGAGTGCTTCTGCGAGTATGCTCACCTGTGAACCGATATTGCCATACCCGATAATGCCAAGGGTTTTGCCCCGGAGCTCGAAGCTGCCTTTGGCATCTTTATTCCAGATGCCGTTATGGGCGGCGGTGTTCTTGTCGGGGATGCGGCGGATCAGCATAACCGACAAACCTATCACCAATTCCGCTACGGAGCGGGTGTTTGAATACGGGGCATTGAATACTACTACACCATGCTCTGTGGCCGACTGCAGGTTAACCTGGTTGACGCCGATACAGAAGCAGCCGATGGCCTGGAGCTTTTTGGCGGCATCCAGCACGGCGGGAGTGATCTGTGATTTGGACCTGATTCCCAGCAGGTGTACGTCTTTAACAGCTTTGATGAGCTCTTCTTCGGAGAGGGCTCCGGCGAGTTTCTTCACGGAGGCGTATCCGGCTTCCTGAAAGTGTTTTACGGCCTTGTCGCTGATGTTCTCCAGGAACAGAATGTTCACTTTTTCCTTGGGGTAGCTTGTATTTTTTTTGTCCGTCATATATGGTTGGCTTCTCTTTTGCGTTATTCCCTCTACTGGCAAAGGGAAAACAATTGAGTTTTGGTTAGGTTTGCAAAGATGTCCCTTAAATTTGAATTTGAAAAAACGGATTACGTAACTGAACGATTGTTAGTTTGTTGTACTTTTGCCGATCAGTAACCTATTCAAAAAACGACACCCTTTTGAAGCATGTAACAAGGCTTATTCCGTTACTGGTTTTCGCATTCAGTTGCGGCCATGTGACAGATAAAGAAGCACCAGATAATACACCACAGGTAACAGCTCTGACCAATGCGGCAACCACTGCCTCTAAGAATAAGGCGCTGTACCTGGAGAAGGTAAAACAGTTTGTAGACAGCAATTTCAAGAATGGTTTCAATGGAAGTATTCTGGTTGCGAAGGACGGAGAGATCATCTATGAAAAATATGGTGGTTTTGCCAATCCGCGTGTGGCTGCAGACAGCATCACTGAAAAAACTCCGATACATCTGGCGTCTATCTCCAAGACATTTACCGGCATGGCCATTTGCAAATTGTGGGAAGAAGGAAAGGTAAAGATCGATGACAGTGTTGGTACTTATCTTCCCGGGTTTCCTCTGACCGGCGTAACTGTTCGTATGCTGCTGAATCATAGAAGCGGTATACCGAAGTATGATCATTACATGGGGAGTATGGGGTGGGATCGCCACAGGCAGGTGACAAATGAAGATGTACTGAGCTTTCTGATAGAGAACAGAAAGAGGATCCCATGCGGTACACCGAACAGAGGATTCAGTTACAGTAATACGAATTATGCGTTGCTGGCATTGATCATTGAAAAAGTGAGCGGAAAATTTTATGGAGATTATCTGAAGCAGACTTTCTTTGATAGTATAGGGATGAAGGATACGTATGTGTTCTCCAATGCGTATGCGAATCATTATTTACCTTCTTATTTTAATAATGGGAAATTGTATCCGCTGGATTTTTTAGATCTGGTGTATGGAGATAAGAACATCTACTCCACTCCGAGGGATCTGATGAAGTGGGATGAAGCGTTGAGAAGCGGATTGTATTTTAATCAGGCAACGCTGGAAGCGGCTTACACTCCGTATTCTAATGAAAAACCAGGTACACATAATTATGGATTGGGTTGGAGAATGTATGTGTTGAAGAATGGTAAGAAGCTGATCTATCATAATGGATGGTGGCATGGGAACAGGACGGCGTTTTACAGGTTGATAGATGAGAATGCAACGATTATTGCCTTGTGTAATAATGATAGTAAGAAGATCTATCGCGTACGCGAAATGGCCGATATTTTTGGGGATTATATGCAGAGACGGGATGAGGATGAGGAAGAGGGTGTAGTGAAAGCAGTTGCCCCGGTTAGAAAGAAAGCGGTGGTTGGTAAGAAGAAGCCGGCGTATGCGGCGAATAAATCAGTAAAGAAAAAGACAGTAGCGAAGCGGAGCACTTCTGCGAAGAATGCAGCGAAAGCGAAGAAGTAAGTTGGATCAGAATTATTGTTTTTGTTTATCGCTGCTGAACAGCAGGGACTGGTAGGATGCTATCTGATAAAAGCTTGTTTCCTTTTTGTTGACCGGGGTGGCCACACCAGTTT
>NZ_JBQCGW010000078.1:0-7568 GCF_051955275.1 Pseudobacter sp.
GATGTTTTCGGTGTTGGCACCAGCCTGGTAACAGGTGCGCCCGACGGAGCGCTGGATGGCGTGTACAAGCTGGCATCCTCCGATGGAAAACCACGTATGAAAATATCGGAGACATTGCAGAAAGCCACATTGCCCGGTATAAAACAGGTACTCCGCATGATAGATGAACAGGGACAATTCTTCGGAGCGGATGCAATCGTACTGGAAGGAGAAGAACATGTAAGTACCATTCATCATCCTTTCGAGCCCGGAAAATCGTTACAGGTAGCCGGTTTCAGACAGGAACCCCTGCTGCAGCCAGTAATGGAGAACGGCAGGCAGCTCATACCATCCCCTTCACTCAACAGCATCGCACAATATTCTAAAACAAGGATGGCGCTGCTGCCGGCAGAATATAAACGCTTCGAATACCCGCATATCTATAAAACAAGTATCAGTCAGCAACTCCTGGACCTGCGGAACAGTATCATGACCGCCCATCAGGTAAAGTGATCTAAATTTCGTTTATACTAAAATGTTAGTTGAAAACCGCAAACTGCCACAGAGATGCAGTTTCCGGCAATTACGTATAAAAGACTATAATTTTCATTATTTTACTGCTCATGAGGGGTAAAAACAAGACCATCGCACTGATCAGTATCCTGGTGGTGGTGCTGATCTGGGGAAGTGCTTTCACGGTATCCAAAGTGGGCGTGACTGAACTGCCACCGTTGTTTCTCGCATTCATGAGAAATGCCGTGGCCAGTATTGTGCTGCTGCCCTTTTATCTGGTGGTCAAAAGCAAAGGACTGGCAAAGAAGGATCCTCCGCTTCCCTGGGGAAAGCTGGTGTTGCTGTCTTTAGTGGGTGTTACCTTCTTCTATGCATTCTTCAATATTTCGCTGACCTATACGGGTGCAGCCATGGGATCACTGATCCAGGGTATCATGCCATTACTGATCATTGTGCCCGCAGCTGTTTTTCTGAAAGAAAAGATCACGGGAAGGGTACTCACCGGCATCCTCATTTCTGTTGCAGGCGTTGTAATGGTTGGTTTTATCGGACAGAAAGATGATAAAGGAAGTATCCTCGGGAATATCCTGATGATGTGCTCCGTTTGCTGCTGGGCTGTGTATACCCTGATCTCCAGGAGCATGAACCATTATCATCCTGTGCCCATTACATTTTTCATTACATGCATCGGCACATTGCTGCTGATCCCTGGCGTATTGGTTGAAGGATGGGGTGAAGCCATTCCTGTTATCACTACCAACGGATGGATGGCCATCCTCTATCTCGGTATATTAAGCTCCGCCATTTGTTATATCCTGTATAATCAGGCACTCAAAACGCTGACAGCTGCGCAAGCCGGCAATTTCCTGAATCTGGATCCTGTGATCGGATCGGCCATTGCACTTATCTTTCTGAAAGAACATTTCAGTGGTCTCCAGTATGTGGGAGGCGCGCTGGTTTTACTGGGCGTATGGCTCAGTTCAGCCTCACCCAAAGAAGAAACAGTTAAACAATAATATAATGAAACCAGTATTCCAGGGCGGTATAAATATCGCCATCAAGATACCCAAACAGAAATATGAAGCCACAGTGGCCTTTTATAAGGAAACACTCGGATTGGAAGTAACGGAGAAGCCCATCACCAATCCTACCGTGAGCCGCACACATGAAGTGAAATTCGGTCCGAATATCATATGGCTCGACTGTGTTGACAATTACACCCATTCTGAAACCTGGCTGGAACTGAAAACCACCGATGTGCCTGTTGCAACGGAATATCTCGCCTCCCGGGGAACATATACCTGTGATGAGCTGGAAGAGATCCCGAAAGACATGCACTGGATCACAGACCCCGCCGGATCGGTCTTTATTCTATCCAAATCAGGTGTTTGATTTCCTGCAAAACTTGACTTTTGTTAGCTAATCGGCGCTATTATTGATGTGAGCTATTCTTCTTTCAACAAATCTATATCTTCATGACCTGTTGAAACAATGCTCACCTCAACCAGCGGACATGATCAAAGCGGAGAAGAAGGACAAACAGAAGGTAACGGATATACTAACAGATTCATTCTTCGATAACAGGAGCGTGAATTATGTGATACCTCAGGACCAGCGCAAGAGAGAGAAGATCGAAAAGCTGATGGCCTACTCATTTGATGTGTGCCATGCTTTTGGTGAAGTGTATCTCTCCGACTGCCGGCGTGCCTGTGCCCTGGTATTATATCCTGAAAAGAAGCGCACCACCCTTCAAAGCATCTGGTGGGACCTGCAACTCGCGGCTACCGTATTTGGTCTGACTAGGACCTTCAGGGTATTGAACCGTGAACAACTCATCCGGAAACACCATCCTTCCTTTCCATTCTTTTACCTTTGGTTCATTGGCGTGGAGCGCAACAACCAGCATGCAGGCATTGGCAGGCAACTGATGCAGGAACTGCTGCAACTCAGCCAACAACAGCAAAAGCCCGTTTACCTGGAAACCTCCACCCCGGAGAATGTACCCTGGTACCAGCAATTCGGGTTTGAAGTATACGCAGAAGAATCACTTAGCTACAAACTATATTTCCTTCGGAAATAATGTAATTATGCAGGCTGCCTGATCACCCTTCGATCTTCACAGGCCGTTTGGCATCGTCGATGGCCACCAGTGTGAAAGTTCCCGTGATGGCTTTATCGCGCTGCTCTGAATACATTTCCTCGATGTAAATATCCACCTGTACTTTCAGACTTGTATTTCCAACATGCACGATCTTTCCGATCAGTTCCACAATAGTGCCGCCTGGAATGGCTTTCTTGAAATCGATCTTGTCTGAAGAAACGGTTACCACTTTCTTCCTGCTGAACCGGGTGGCTGCAATGAATGCTACTTCATCCATCAGGTACATGGCAGTGCCGCCGAAGAGTGTATCGTAATGATTGGTGCTGTCAGGAAACACGGCTTTGAATATGCGCGTTTCCGCATTGGCGATCTTTTGTTCGCGTGTCATATGTAATAGCTTTAAACTGCGAAAGCATTCTGTAATCAGGCAAGTATCTGGCTCTCCTTATCGGTTAAGGATCACAGTTGCGCAACAGCCCGTGGATCTCACACGGTTCCTTATTAATGATCAACCAGAAGGTTGATCAACCTGAAACATTTGAAAAATGATAAAGAACAACGGTGCGAAGGTATTGAATTAATTGATGATGCTTTTGTTTTTCAGTGTTGACAACGTTGAAAAACATTGGTGGGGAATGGGGAATTCAGCTGCACTTGCAACGCTTGTCGTTTTGAGATTGTCAAGCCCATAAACCGACAAAACTTATTGTTATGCGCTTGCTACTATTCTGCACCCTTGCAGCTACTGCCCTATTCTCTTTCAGCTGCAGCAAAAAAAACAAAGAAGAGAAACTCTGTGGCGGAGCTTATGGCGAAACCCCGAGAATCCCGCTGCAGCCTTATGTGAATCCTCAGTGGGACCCTACGGGCAACCTGGTTGCCTTCAATCATATTCCTGTGAGTGAGTTAATGGACAATCCCTGCGGCCTTCCGTTTTTCGGAGGTAAGGGCGATTCGGCCGGGCTCTATCTCATCAAAAAAGACGGCACTGGTTTAACCAGGGTAACGGACAGGCCTTTGGAGAATCCGCAATGGTCGCCTGATGGCAAATGGCTGGCCTATAACCGGTCCGGCGAGATTCATCTTATTCCATTCAATGGTACCGCTTTTGATACAGCGGCAAAAGTGAAGATCACACCAACAGGACAGAATGCTACCTATGCCTGGTCGCCCGGCAGCGATTCTCTCTATTATCTCAATACCGCCAGTGTAAGCGCGAACTCCCAGGGGAAGTTCTATCGTGTAGCAGTTGACGGCACAGGCAACACTGTTGTGGGAGAAGGTGCGTACTATTTCTGCATTACTGACGACCGTATTTATTTCACGCAGGTCCGCGATATCTTTTCCACTAAAAAAGATGGAACAGATAAGCAACAACACACTACCGGTTCTGATTACAAATACTTTCCATCCGTATACAATGGAGTGCTCTATTATACATCGAATCTGAGCAGTCTCTGGTCCGTTGCTCCGGGTGGTGCGCCCATACTGCTGGAAGAGGGGGTACGTTCTTATGCTATTTCAGCAACCGGAGAGATCGTTTATGGAAAATTCCTGGCTAATACAGATGAAGCCAATCCGCAGAATGGCACGTTGTGGATGATGAATGCAGATGGGAGTAATAAGCGGCAGCTGACGTTTAATCATCATAAATAATGGCATTAGCAATACAAACTAAAAAGGACCTTTCGAGGTCCTTTTTAGTTTGTATTGCTATGGATAACATTTTATTTTCCTTCCTTTTCCAGTTTATCGATCCTTTTCAGGAGATCCTGCACAACCTGTTTCAGTTCCGCAACTTCCTGTCTGGTGGAATCCACCTGCTTATTTTGTGCGATGGCATGCAAAGTGAGCTCTTCTATTTTCTTTAAAAGAAGTGCCTGGTTGGCACTCAGTTCAATACCGTTCAATTCCACTTCTGCGGCAGCAGGTACTTCCGGAAGATGACCATGTTGACGGATATACTTTTCAACTTCCGGTAAAGGCATAAGTCCGTATCCTTTATTAAAAACATAGTCGGGCCATCCTGTTACAGTAACTTTTACTTTTCGGGTTACAATATCACCGTTAACGGAGAGCCTGCACTGTTGTGCTGTTTTGCCCATGGTAATATTTCCGTCGCTGCCTATGAGCATGCGTTCCTCGTTATTTGTAATGATCTGCAGTGCGTAATTATCCGTTGAACCTATCTTTTTTACAGCACCGGCACTATTCCCATCCAACGACCATCCACCTGTAACTCCGGCAACTGTTTGCCAGGTAGCGTTTCCGCCGGCATCAAGCTGAATTATTAAAGGATGGAATTTCAACTGTGAAGAATACCGGTATAAACGTACCGGTTTCCAATATTCCAAAAAATCAAAAATCCCGGCTCCATGAAGCGCCGGGATTTCTATCGATACATTGGCATTTTCCTATCACTGGTACACTCTCACATAATCCACTTCCATCGTCTGTGGCCAGATCGACTCATCAACGCCCATTTTTCCACCCCAGTTGCCGCCTACAGCAATATTCAGCAACAAATGGAAAGGCTGATCGAAGGGCCATTCTTTAAATGTCTTTTTCTCATTTTTAAACGAGAAATACTGTTCCTGGTCTACAAAGATTTTTATTTCGTTTTCATTCCATTCAAGTACATATACGTGAAAGGCATCTGACAGGTCATTGCGGTAGATGCTTTTGCCTTTCTGGGTTCCTATCACATGGTTGTATGCCTTGGTATGTACAGTTCCGAAAACGGAATCCGGCATATACCCTACATTCTCCATGATATCGATCTCACCGCTTTCAGGCCAGCCGCCATACTTCCAACCGGTAGACAGCATCCAGATGGCAGGCCATACGCCACGCCCTTTGGGCAGCTTGGCTTTTATCTCGAAACGTCCATACTTCCAGTCGCCTTTGTTTTTACTCACCAGCCTGGCGGAGGTATAATCCATATTTTCAAATTTCTCTTTGATCGCTGTGATGCTCAACACCCCGTTTTTTACGGACGCGTTTGCCAGTCTTTTTTCTGTGTAGTACTGTTTTTCATTATTTCCCCAGCCAGAGCCACCAACATCGTATCCCCATTTGGTGGCATCGGGTAATCCGGTGTAATCGAACTCATCGCTCCATACCAGTTTGGGTGTTTTGCTGGTGTCATCTTTCTGTGCTTTCATGCATAAGCAAAAAGACACTGCCACCGTTGTAAGAAGTATTGCAATCTTTTTCACATGTAAAATTTTAGTGGTGAACAATGAGACGAGGTCAAAAAAAATCCTGGCTTTACCGTTGCTGCAAAAATGCAGCAACGGTAAAGCCAGGGAGAACATGCATACTAATTAGAAAGATCTTTATTGGTAACCGGGGTTTTGATGCCCTTTCATTGCGGGATTCCGTCCGATAGCATTTAACGGAATTGGCAACAGGTAATTTTTGTTCTTGTCGAATGTCCATTGAGGAGCACCGGAAGGGATGGCATTGATCCTTTCATAAGTATAAGATCCCGGTGTGCCGGTTATTTTCATACCATGCATTACCTTATTGAGATTTACTTCAGCTATCTCCCAACGGATCAGATCGAAATAACGTTTACCCTCAAATGCCAGTTCAACTCTTCTTTCCCTGCGGATCAGCTCACGCATTTCTGCCTGTGTGGCTCCGGGGTATACCTGGGTAAAAGTCGGGATCTTAGCTCTTGTTCTGATCTCGTCCAATGCAGCGTATACAGTTCCATCGGGCCCTACTGCTTCATTCTGTGCTTCGGCATAATTGAGCAATACTTCTGCATACCTGAAGAAATAGTAGTTCTGGGAACTGGCGCCGCCCTGGAAAATATTAACGGTAGTGTCCATGCGCTTTTTAGTACAGTATCCTGTATTGGTATTATCGGTTGCGTCAGCCAGGTCAATGGCATTGTTTCCTGATCCTACAGCGCTTAAGAAGGGTACGCCGTTAAAGGTGTTGCCATTATACAGGATGGATTGTTTGAAGCGGGGTTCCCTGTTGGCATATGGATTGTCCTCGTCATAGCCTGAACCGGGATCAGTGATGGCCATACCGTTTGCCATCGCATATTGATCCACCAATTCCTGCGTAGGAGTGGAACCACCCCAGCTTAACCACTGTGCCCCCACGTTATTCGGGCCCTGAAAACCGATGATATTACTACCCTGTTTGATGGTCAGGTATTCACGGTAAAGAATTCCTTCATTGTTATTGTTGCCGGTGGTAAGGAAGAGCTCATCATATTTAGGATACAGCACATAACCCAATTGCATCACCTGTTTGTTGGTGGCCGCAGCAGTTGCCCACCTGGTTTTATCATTGGTTGGGTTATTACGTTTACTCGCATAAAAAACTTCAATCCATCCTTTAATGGTCAGCGCTGCTCCTTTTGTTATTTTACCGTGTCCACTGTTACCGTTATTGGCAGGCAGCAATGCTGCAGCTTCGCCCAGCTCTTTTTGCATGAAAAGGAATGTTTCATCAAAGCTGGCGCGGGGATGATAGATGGCTTCACCATCCGTTTTCTGATTATCCGGTTTGGTAATAACAGGAACGCCGCCATACAGCATCCACAACTGGTGATAGAAGAAAGCACGCAGTACCCTGGCCTCAGCCAGTTTCTGATCCTTGTAGCCTTGTGGAAGTTTTGAATTTGTAACTCCTTCGATAAATACATTACATTTTCTTACTCTCTTGTATAAAGTAGTCCAGTCGAGCCACATTGTAGCTCCTGACCAATCGTAATAAAGGACACTGGTAGAGTTAATGGTTGCCTTGTTCCTGGCTGTCTGGGAGCTTGTATTCCAGTTGAAGCCGGTCATCAGGTCATCTGTCCAGGAATCAAATGGCTCGAATATAAAATTATTAAGATCAGGCAGGTTGCTGTACACATCATTTAACACCAGGTCTGCTGCTGCTTCGGTAGCAAAGGCTGTTGCACTTGTTACTGCACCTGTATTAGGTACTTCCAGGAAATCATCTT
>NZ_JBQCGW010000079.1:0-8497 GCF_051955275.1 Pseudobacter sp.
ATGGTGTTTATTCGAATGGCTCCTATGTAAGATGGCAAAACCTCTCTCTCTCCTGGCGATTGCCGCAAACATGGCTGAGCAAGATCAAAATGAAGGGCGCAGATATCAGTCTGGATACCCAGAACCTGCTCGTGCTCTCCTCCTACAAAGGACTTGATCCGGAGCTCACGATTTCCAGCTTTGCATCACCTATCCCAAGGACCATTACCACCAGGGTTTCCTTTACTTTCTAAAATGCAGATCATGCGAAACAAAATATTATTGTCAGGGATATACGCGGTCATCGGCATCCTCACCCTTTCGGGATGTAAAAAAATGCTGGAGATCGCTCCACCCATCAACTCCGTAACCACTCCGGAGATCTTTGAAAGCAATAAGCAGGCGGAATGGGCTATTGCAGCCATCTATTCCAAAATGATCAATGGCCTCAATGAAAATGGCATGAGTACTGGTCAGGTAATTACCGACAAAGTATTTTCCGCAGGCCTTTGCACCATTCTGGGAGGCCTTTCAGCAGATGAGCTGACTGTACCCACCAATTTGCAGAATGCCGACCTGTTTGCTTACAATAACAAACTCACTGTGGTGAACAGCAGTAAGACCGCCATGATCTGGGAATCTGCTTACAAGGCTATCTTTGATTGCAATGCAGCCATTGAAGGGATCAGGGCTTCCAGTTCCATCCTGTTTACTGACAGTGTGCGAAAAGAACTGACAGGCGAAGCACTTGCACTCCGTGCATTCAGCTATTTTTATCTCGTGAACTTTTATGGAGATGTGCCACTGGTACTCAGTACTGATTTTAGAGTGACACAAGGTCTTCCCAGGTCGCCTGTTGTAAAAGTGTACGAACAGATCAAAGCTGATCTGGTAGCAGCCAGATCGCTGCTTGCTGCTGATTATTCAGTAGGTAGAAATGAACGAGTGAGAGTGAACAGGTGGTTTGCAGAAGCCATGTTAGCCCGGGTTTATCTTTACACCGGCGAATATCAACAGGCAATAACCAGCGCTTCTAACGTTATCGGTCACACTGCATTATTTTCTATTGAACAAAATCTCAACAATACATTCCTGCCCAATAACGGAGAAACGATTTTACAACTGAAGCCCGCCGCTGATAACAGTTGGGTACAGAACGGCGTACCGGAAGGTTATGTCCTGTACAATGTACCTGCCGCCGGAGGCGCTTATTTTCGTGCATACGAACTGAGCGGCCAGTTGGCAGCAGCATTTGAAGCAAATGATCAGAGAAAGACCTTGTGGACCAGGCAGGTGAATGCAGCAGTTGTTGCGGCTAAATATACCAGGGCAGAAAAGCAGCAGTATTACAATGTTATCAGGTTGTCTGAACTACACCTGATCAGGGCCGAGGCAATCATGCGTTCCACTCCCGGTAATAAGACCAATGCCATCGAAGACCTCAATATTCTCAGAAGAAGAGCAGGAGTGAATGAGCTGGATGATCAACTGACTCCCGAACAGGTGATCACGGCAATCGCTCATGAAAGAAGGGTAGAGCTCTTCCTTGAATGGGGCCACCGTTGGTTCGATCTGAAAAGGACCGGCGAAGCTGGTGATGTACTCAGTGCCATTCCCAACAAACAACCCTGGTGGGGAGATTACCAGTTGCTGTATCCCATCCCGGAGGAAGAGATCAGAGAGAACAGCAACCTCATTCAAAATCCAGAATATAATGTAAGGTAAGCTGCATTCTGCAACCCAATCTTTCATTCCCAAACACTCACACATGTTATTTACATATTACAATCGTAACTGCACCTGCATGGTGCAGAACAGGGCGCTTATTGTTTTTCCTTTCCTTTTGCTGATGACGGTTTTCACTTCCTGCAATAAGGACGTGCATCAAGGAAATCCAGCCACAGTACAGGTGTTCAATGCAATGGATAACGGGTTGAGCCTTTATGCCAATCTCAGTGGAAATCATCCGGTGGTTTACAGAACATCACTCCTCTTATCCAACAAATTCTATGATCTCCGCAATAACCTGCTCCTGATAGATAAGTTTCCGCAACACATTGATCTGTATGTGGCGCCGGATACATTGCCGAAGGATAAACCGCTGATCAGTATTCCGGGAGATCTGAAAGCGGGTGAGATCTATTCACTCTTTTTGCATGGTGAAAAATCAGGCGCAGCCTATTCTCTGTTTAAAGATCTGATCCCACCCATCAACAGGGAGGACAGCACTACACATCTCCGTTTCGCCAACTTCAGTTCCACACAGCCCATCTGTGTCAACATCATGGGTGAGCCCAATGGCTCCTTCATTCAGAACCTGCCATTCAAATCATTGTCGGATTTTGTAGAACTGGATGCAGATATGTCAACGCCTGATTACATATTTGAAGTAAGGGATCAGGCAACAGGTAACCTGCTCACCAGCTTCACCACATCCGGACTGAACCCCGGCACCTCCTGGCCCGGAACTGTCAATAACTGGATCTTCAGATCCAATACACTTGTATTCACCGGGAAACCAGGTGCAGGTTATCCCAACATGCAAAGGATAACTGTAATGAATCACAGATAAACATCAATCACAAAATATGAGCATAGCATTGAAAGTGGAGAACCTCTCCCACAGGTATGCCACTGCCTGGGCCATCCGGGATATCAATTTCGAGATCAGTCAGCATGGAGTGATCGGATTGCTTGGTTCCAACGGGGCAGGAAAATCCACTACCATGAATATCATCAGTGGCGTACTGAATCAAACGGAAGGGAATGTATACATCAATGGCATCGATAAAAAGAAAGATCCAAAGCTGGCTAAAAAACAACTTGGTTTTCTGCCACAGACCCCGCCATTGTATTCAGACTTCACTGTGAATGAATACCTGACCTACACTGCTGACCTGCGTTTCATTGAAGCCAGACAGGTAAAGCGTGCAGTGGCTGAAGTGATGGATCGTACAGGGATCACCCATTTCAGCTCCAGGCTGATCAGGAATCTGTCTGGTGGCTACAGACAGCGTGTTGGTATTGCCCAGGCAATCATCCACAAACCAGGTATCGTGATTTTGGATGAACCAACCAACGGTCTCGATCCCAACCAGATCATCGAAGCAAGAAAACTGATCAGGGAAATCGCGCAGGATCATACCATCCTCCTGTCTTCCCATATCCTTTCAGAGATCAATCTTCTTTGCCGGGACATCATCATGATCGAAAGCGGACGGATCGTTTTCTCCGATTCGATGGAGTCTTTCAATAATTATGTCCAACCCACGGCTGTACTGGCAAGGATGGAAAATCCTCCTGCTGAAAGTGAGCTGATGAAAATACCCGGAGTCACCAAAATACAGTTCCTGTCAGACAAACAGTGCAGGATCTGGTTCTCAACCAGTGACGGTATTTCTGAAGCCATCATTGCTGCAAGCGTACAACATAACTGGAGGCTTACGGAGATCAATCCCGAAAGATCGGTGCTGGACGATGTCTTCAAACAACTATCCCAACAAGCCTAAACGCCCCGACAATGAAAATAATATTCAAAATTGCGAGGGCTGAGTTGCGATACCTGTTCTTTTCTCCCATCGCCTGGTTTGTGATCTTTCTGTTTTATGTAACGATGGCCATTGCCTACACCGGTGCACTGGGCAATTATGCCGTGTACCAGGAAGTAATGCTGGATTTCAATGAAAGCTGGACCGGGTTTGATAAAGGTATTGGTAATGTGCTGGCAGCAACGGTAACGGGCATAATGATGAAGTACCTTTACCTTTTCATTCCACTGCTCACGATGGGCATCATCAATCGCGAGATCAGCAACGGGACTATCAAACTCCTGTACTCCTCGCCCGTATCTACCCGGCATATAGTGTTCGGAAAGTTTATGGGACTGATGTTTTTCAACCTGCTGTTGCTGCTGATTTTCGCCATCATCCTCACCAGTCTGCAACTGAATACGCAGCATGCAGAATATGCCTGGTACCTGTCTATCATGCTGGGAGTGTTCCTGCTGATGGGCGCCTATTCAGCCATCGGGTTGTTCATATCCTGCCTTACAGGATACCAGATCGTAGCGGCAGTGATCACCTTTTCCGTATTCTTTGTTTTGGCTTCCATTGGCGGATTATGGCAGCAGTATGACCTGGTGAGGGACATTACTTTTTTTATGTCCATCTCCGGAAAAGCGGAAAAGATGATGACAGGCCTGATCACCAGCAGGGACATTATTTATTTTCTGCTGGTGATCACCATGTTCATCGGATTTGCGATGATCAAACTGAAAAGCATACAGCATTCATGGAAGTGGACGGTCAATGCATCCCGCTATTCCCTGCTTGCTCTGATTATCATCGTTCTGGGCTATTTCAGCTCAAGGCCTGGATATATCGCTTACCTGGATGTAACGAAGAATAAGATCAATACACTGCATCCTGAAATGTTGAAAGTGCTGAATGATCTCGATGGATCGCCGCTTACCGTTACACTGTATACCAACCTGCTTGATAAGAATGTACATTACGGCCTTCCACAAATGCGGAATCATTATGTCTGGGGTATATGGGAGCCATTTATCAGGTTCTATCCCAATATAAAATTCAGGTACGAATATTATTACGATGTGGTGGATGGGAATAGTAGTTATTACAGGAAGTATCCCGGTAAATCATTGAAGGAGATTATGGCCATTGAAGCGGAAATGTTCAACATCCGCCCGTCCATTTTCAAAGCGCCTGCTGCCATCAGGAAGGAGATCGATCTTGCTCAGGAAGGCATGCACCTGGTGATGCAGGTGGAATACAAAGGGAAAAAAGAATTTCTGAGAACCTATTTGGATTCACAGGTCTGGCCTGATCAGCTGCATTATGCAGCCACGCTGAAAAGACTGACCCGAAGCAAAGAAGTCTCCGTTCATTTTGTTTCCGGCCACTATGAGCGTAATCCGATGAGCGCTGCACCCCGGGAGTTTGGACCTCATACTACCATAAAGGGGGTAAGGAGAACTTTGATCAATGAAGGAGTTGATACGGATACTGTTTCACTTGCCATTGAAGAGATCCCTGAAAATACAGATCTCCTGGTGGTGGCCGATCCCAAATCTGACTACAGTAATGAAGAGAAGGAGAAGTTGATCAGCTACCTCGATAAAGGAGGCAACGCCCTGATATATCTGGAGCCTGGCAAGCAATTCATCCTGGCTCCTGTTCTTAAAAGCATTGGTGTATATCCTGGTACCGGCGTTGTTGTAAGGCCCAACGAGCATGAGCAGCCTCATATTTTTAACAGCCCGCTCACACCGGCTGGTAACTTCCTGGCTAAAGAACAGGGTATGGAAATTTTTCAGCAATACAAAATCAGAGGAGCAATAGCGGAGAATGAAGGAACCCTGGACCTGAGTTATGAAGCCATCGATGGGTTCACTGTGGAACCTGTAATTGCGCAGGCCGGCAATGAAAGAACGTGGATCGAAAACGGCAGGCTTGTGGTAGACTCGGCAGCGCCGGTTTTTAATCGCGCCGAAGGTGATCAGCAAAAGAATGAATACATGATTGCCCTGAAACTAAGCCGGAATAAAGGGAATAAAGAGCAGCGGATCATCGTTACAGGCGATGCCGATTTTATGACATTCTACAGAATGAAGAACGGATCGCTCAATACAGCTTTTTATAGCTGGTTGCTGTACAACCGCTATCCCATTTATACCAATTATCCTTTTGCGCCTGACCTATTTCTGAAAACAACATCGGCAAAAACGAAGATTACCAAAGCGCTCTTTGTTTACATAGGATCGGCTGCACTGCTGTTGATGGCCACCATCCTGCTGGTGCGCAGGAAAAGAAAATAAGAAAATTCGATTATCATCATTCATAAACTGTTCTGTCATGTTCCTCCTTACGGATGATCAAACCATCGAAGATCTCAGGTTATTTGCCAAAAGAGAACGTACCGGTATTTACGACATCTATAACAATACAAATACACGCGGCGGAGAAATGCTGTTGGAAAAAATGTTCAGGAATCCATTGTCTGACATTGAAGAGATCAACAGGCGTGCCGGCATTATTGCGTCATATGCAAAGACCGGGACCCTGTTCCCTTTCAATGCATCTTTACTGGACAGCGTTGAAAAATACATATTGCATGGCGATGATGCTCATGAAGCCAAACCTGCAACACTGGGCGATAAGGAGATCAGCACAGGTGTTACTGCGCTGATAGAATTACTCCACGCTGTAATGGAGTTCATTCAAAATGGAGTGATTGCTCAGATTCCCATGCAGGAAGCTGAAAGGAAGACAATCCTGGATCTGCTGCTGCTTCCGGCACTGGAACCGATTTTCAGGGAGAAGCCTGGCGGCAGGATCTCCTTTGGAGCAGTAACTGCTTACGACATGCTGCTGCGCGGAAAGGAGAGAGATAAGATCAATACTGTTCTGCAATTCATCTATCAGACAGATGTGTATATCTCAGTGGCACAGGTTGCCAATAACAGAAAATTTGTTTTCCCCGTAGCGCATCCGCGTGGCAGTAATATCCTGAAAGCGGAAGGTGTTTATCACCCGGAATTGAAAGAGCCGGTAGCCAATGATCTACACATGCATGCAGGCAAGTCTGTAATATTCCTGACAGGCGCAAACATGGCGGGCAAGTCTACTTTCCTCAGGGCATTCAGCACAGCGGTTTACATAGCACATATGGGCTTTCCTGTAGCTGCCAGGTCAATGGAATTTGCCGTGATGGATGGTGTGCTCACTACTATCAACCTGCCGGATAATCTGGGGATCGGTGCCAGTCATTTCTATGCAGAAGTACTCAGGGTAAAGAAAGTGGCTGCCGAACTGGGCGCCGGCAAATCGCTGTTCGTGCTCTTCGATGAATTGTTCCGGGGAACAAATGTGAAAGATGCGCATGAAGGCACAGTGGCTGTTACCATGGCCTTTGCAGGCAAGAAAGACAGCCTGTTTCTCATCTCATCCCATATTGTAGAGGCAGGCAATGAACTGAAAAAAAGGCCCAATATCGGTTTCCAGTATTTACCCACCCGTATGAATGGAACGATACCCGAATATACCTATACGTTAGAAGAGGGTATTACAGATGACAGGCATGGTATGGTGATCATCCGGAATGAAGGCATCCTGGAGTCGTTGGCAACCGGAAAGAAGAAATGATCATGAAAAATACATTATGAGTTTTACTATAGACAGGCAGTCCCAGGAAGAACTCAACCTCATGGGTAAGTTCAGGCAGGGATCGGTGTATTCACTTTTCAACCAGGTGAAAACAAGAAGCGGGGAGCAACTGCTCGACCAGCTGTTCAAAAATCCATTGACAGATGAGAACCTCATCAATGAGCGCACTTCCGTATTCAGATTCTTCCAGGATGCCCGCCTGCAATTTCCTTTCGATGCAAAGCAGGTAGTGCAGATGCAGGAATATATCGATTCAACAGCCAGTGGAAGTCAGCTCGGTACCTATGCCGGCATCATCCTTAAAAAAACGTTGGCTTCACTCACCAGGGATGAGCGATACAAAACGCTTATCCAGGGTTTGCAGGCAACCATCATTATCCTCAGGAAATGCCTGGTGATGGTGGAGCAATTGCAGGTAATGGGCGGCTCCTTTCAGCATCGTATAAATGAGGTTCGTGCTGTGCTGCAGGCACGGGAACTCGCTGAGCTGGTAGACACTGATATTTATTCCAGTATTTCTGTAAAGAGAATTGCATCCTACGATCATTTGCTGAAAAGTAAATTCAATACGCAGATGAGGGCGATGCTTCATTTCATTGCAGAACTGGATGTGAACATTGCTGTAGCAGATGTTGCCCTTACCCGGGGATTCGCCTGGGCCACGGCAATGCCTGAAACAGCCAATATTTTCAGTGCTGCGGATCTCAGGCATCCCTGCATCAGCAATGCCATTGGTAATGATATTTCCATGGAGGAACAAAGCAATGTGATCTTTCTGACAGGAGCTAATATGGCGGGCAAATCAACCTGGATGAAGACCATCGGCATATCTATGTACCTGGCGCATATCGGCTTTCCGGTGCATGCAGCTTCCATGCGGTTTTCCGTGAGGTCAGGCATTTACTCCAGCATCAACGTGTCAGATAATATTGCACTTGGCTACAGCCATTTCTATGCAGAAGTAGTGCGTGTAAAACAGGCTGCGGATGCTACCCGCACAGGTAAACACCTGCTGCTGATGTTCGACGAGTTGTTCAAGGGCACCAACGTGAAAGATGCATTTGATGGGACCCTCGCTGTCACCGAAGCATTTGCGGAATACCAGAACTGCCTCTTTATTGTAAGCACCCATATCATTGAAGTAGGAGAGGAATTGAAGAATAAAAAGAATATACGATTCAAATATATGCCCACTGTTCTGGAAGGCAGCATACCCCGTTACACATACCAGCTGAAAGATGGCATCACCGAAGACAGGCAGGGAATGATGATTATCAAAAATGAAGGCATCATCGAACTGATTGGTGATTGAACGTGCCTGTAAATTTTTTCCA